>JAFTMU010000156.1 GCA_017452215.1 Clostridia bacterium | reverse complement strand
TTTTCCACGTTCAAAACCTTACCTCTCAGAGGCAGAATGGCTTGGAAGCGGGAGTTTCTGCCCTGCTTTGCGGAGCCTCCTGCGGAGTCTCCCTCCACAAGATAGAGCTCGGTGAATTCAGCGTTCTTTTCCTGGCAGTCCGCAAGCGTTCCGGGGAGCGTAGAGCCCTCTAAAAGCCCCTTGCGTCTGGTAGCCTCGCTTGCCTTTCTTGCCGCCTCTCTGGCTCTGTAAGCCGCCAGAGCCTTTTCCAAGATCGCCTTGCCTACCGCAGGATTCTCCTCCAAGTATTCGGCAAGCTTTTCGCTGACGAGATTGTAAAGAACGGTACGCATCTCGCTGTTTCCAAGCTTACCCTTGGTCTGTCCCTCAAACTGCGCCTCGGTCAATTTCACCGATACCACCGCCGAAAGTCCCTCACGGACGTCCTCGCCCGAGAGATTCTTTTCACTTTCCTTGATGATGCCGTATTTTCTTCCGTAATCGTTGAACACCTTGGTCAAAGCGGTTTTATATCCCACCTCGTGGGTACCGCCCTCCACCGTATTGATGTTATTTGCAAAGGTCAGGAGCACCTCGTTGTAGCTGTCGTTATACTGCATTGCCACCTCGGCAACCCAGTTATCCCGCTCCGCCTTCATGTAAATGACCTCGGGATGCACCAGCTCGCACTTCTTTTGCTCGTTGATATATTCCACAAAGGAACGGATACCGCCCTCGTATTGCAGATCGTCCTCACGGTAGGTGCCGTCGTCCTGCACGTCACGCTCGTCACGGAGACAGATGTTCACACCGCCGTTGAGGAATGCCTGCTCACGGAGTCTTTTAAGCAGGGTATCGTAATCGAATACCGTCTCCTCAAACATCTCGGGATCGGGCAGAAAACGCACGTAAAGACCGTGCTTATCGGTCGCCCCCTCGTCCTTGAACGGGCGGGCAACGTGACCTCTTTCAAATCTTTCGGTGTATCTCTTTCCCTCGTGGCAGTTATCGATCTCTACCCACGCCGAAAGAGCGTTGACCACCGATGCGCCCACGCCGTGCAAGCCTCCCGAATACTTGTATCCGTCACCGCCGAATTTACCGCCTGCGTGCAGGACCATATAAACGACCTCCAAGGTAGGAATACCCATTTTAGGATGGATTCCGCTGGGAATTCCCCGTCCGTCGTCACGAACGGAAACGCTGTTATCGGGATGCAGTATGACCTCAATACGCTTACAACGGCCTGCAAGTGCCTCGTCGATAGAGTTATCCACGATCTCGTATACCAGGTGATGCAATCCACGGGCAGAGGTAGAGCCGATGTACATACCGGGTCTCTTTCTCACCGCCTCCAAGCCTTCCAGTATCTGAATCTGGCTCTCGTCATAAACGTGTTGTTCCGTCTTTTCCATTTTTGAATTTCCTTTCTATTTTGACGGAGAAACCCTGTTTTTCCGCCTAAATATTTGTCAAAGCCTGATTTATGTCAAATCATTCGGTTTCCCGTCCCTCAAGCCTCCCGTACAAAGAGGAGGAGGAAAGCTGGGAAAAGCAAATTTTATATTTCCCGTCAGCGTCCTTGTAAAGCACAAAGGACTTGGGAATCTCCTCGGATGCAAACAGCACCGCTTTTTTTGTGTCGGCAACGGAGAGATACCGCTTTGTCACCGACGAGACCGTTGCCGTATCGGCATCAAAGATCCCAATGATGCTTCGCACCCGAATGTTTCGGTTGTTCCCCACGTGAAGATACATTCCGCTGCCCCTTTCAATTTTTATTCGAACGGTTCAAATCCACCGTTTTTCACGTTGTTATTCGAATACACCGTTTTTCACGGTGATGATCTTTCCCCCCGCAATCCCCGAGGGCTCGCAGGTGGTAATGATGACCTGACGGTCGGAGATCTTCCCCGAAAGATATGCCCTTCTGGAGGAATCCAGCTCCGAGAACACGTCGTCAAAGAGAAACACAGGGGTCTCACCGCAAATGGATGCGCAAACGTCCCCCTCCGCCAGCTTCATTGCAAGCGCCAGGGAGCGTTGCTGCCCCTGCGAGGCATAGAGCCGTGCGGATTTATTGTTGAGCAAGATCTCAATATCGTCCTTATGAATGCCCCAGAGGGTGCTTCCCGCCCCGATCTCACGGTCGTGGTGAGAGTTCAACAGCTCACGATAGACCGCCTCGGTGCGCTCTGTATCCTCGTATTCCTCGGGACTTTGCTTGGAGGATCCAAGATACACCGCCGTAGGCTTTTCCCGCTCCCCCATCATTTCAGAAAAGCAGCTTTTGATATGTTCCTCTGCCTTTTTTAAGTAACGGTAGCGGTACCGGGAGATCACCGCCGCCTCCCTTGCCAATTGCTCCGACCAAAGCTCCACCGTAGCGTCAAAGCTGCGCCTGTCCTCCTCGGCAGAGCGGATCAGCTGATTCCTCTGCTTCAATATCTGGTTATACCTTTGCAGGCTTTTGAGATACACGGGATAGAGCTGGGAGAGGGCAATATCCAGATAATTCCGCCGCTCCCCGGGACCGTCCTTTATAAGAGACAGATGCTCGGGACAAAAGAGCACGGTGCGAAAAGCGCCCACCATGTCCGAAACACGCCCTAATTTCACATTGTTCTTTTCAATGTGCTTTCTTTTTCCCGCCATCATGCGCAGAGTAATGTTCTGCCGCCGCTGGGAATCGGTAAAATCCAGGGAGACCGAGGCGCAGTCCGCCCCAAAGCGGATCATTTCCTCATCCCGGGACGCCCGAAAGCTCTTTCCGATCGAGGCAAAGCTGATCGCCTCCAAAAGATTGGTCTTTCCTTGGGCATTCTCCCCGCAGAGGATGTTCACGCCCCTGTCAAACTCGATCTCGGCGCTTTCAATATTGCGAAAATCTGTAATGCGGATCCGATTACATTCCATAACCGATCCTCACGGTCACTCTTTCATTCTTACAGGCAGGAGCATGAACAATTCCGAGCTATCCTCGCTCTTTTCCTCGGGCTCAATATTGATGCTGGTGAGCGCTGAGGTCATGGAGATCCTCACCCTCTCTGCGTCGGACGCACGAAGGGAGTCGATCAAAAATCTGTTGTTAAAGGCGATCAGAAGATTGTCACCCTCCTGGTCTACCTCTACCTCGTCGTAGGTGCTTCCCAGAGTGGATACCGCCGAAATTTTAAGCACACCGCAGTCAAAGTCCAATTTTACGTGGGAGCGAACGCTGCCCGCCACCTTTTCCTCGGTGACCAGAGCCGCTCTTTCCAAAGCGGAGATCATTCTCTCCCTGTCCACCGTGGCAAAAATACGGTGAGAGGAAAGAATAATACGGTCAAAATCGATATACTGTCCCTCAATGAGACGGGAGAAGAAGACCAAGGAACCGATATGGAACACGATGTTCTTACGGGACATGTAAATGCGAACGCTTTCCCGCTCGTCGTCCCTGAGGAGCTTAAAGAGCTCGTTGACGGTCTTGGTGGGAATGATAAAGGAGAAGCGCAGAGCAGAGCCGTCCTCGTTCTTGTTTTCGATCTCTGCCCGTGCGGAGCACTTCGCCAGCTTGTAGCTGTCGCAGGAGACCGCAAGGATCTCTCCTTCGGTGACACGGAAGTAGCAGCCGTTGAGCACGGGACGCTGATCGTTGGACGCCATTGCGTACATCACCTTGGAGAGCATGCTTTTGAGCATGGCTTGGGAAACCACAAAGCCGTCCTCAGTAACAAGTCTCGGAACTGCGGGATATTCGCTTGCCGCCATGGCGCTCATTTTATGATTGGATCTTCCGCTGGAAATACAGGCCTGCATGGTATCGTTCACAGTGAGAGTGACCGTCTCCCCCTCCATTACACGCAGGGTCTGCACAAATTTTTGGGCATTGATGATGGCGGAGCCTGCCTCCTCCACCTCTGCCTCCACCGAGGTGCGCATTCCCTTTTCCAGATCAAAGGTGGTCATCACACAGGTGCCGTCCTCCTTTGCCTCGATCAGAATGCCCTCTACGGCAGTCAAGGTGGACTTGCCGGATACGGCGCACATCAAGGGAGCGACTGCATCGCTGATAGATTGTCTGTTAAAATTGATCTTCATTACCAAAATTCCTTTCAAGCAAATTCAAATCGGCAAGCATCCGCTTGCTCACGCAAATCGATAAATAGATAAATATATATATTTATAATAATAGTAATAATAGTAGACCCTGTGGAAAATACGGAAAACTCAATTTTTCCTTTTGGCAAAAGGAGATTTTTCCCTCCCCGTTTCTAAAAACCTATGGAAATCCCCCACGTCATCTGTGGAGAAAACAGCAGTTTTTCTCCCAAGAAGCTCTCCAAGGGAGAAATTTTTTCACACCGTGGCACATAAGGCATGAAAGCCAGCGTTTTCCACAGCAGCTTTCCACAGGCAATTGGTGTGCAAAAGAGAAAAAACGAGTAAAAAGCATCCACGGTTTTCAACTTTTCCACCGGGGTGGCACACTTTTCTTCCAACAGCATTTTCTCCTTTTGGCAAAAGGAGAATCAAAATCTATTCCACCGATAATCATCCGTTGTCATACCATTTTCCAACACACTTTTCCACACCTGTTGAAAACCGTGTGGAAAACTTACTTTTCCCTGTGGATATTGGGATCAGCCCGCAATCTCTTTCTTCAATTCGGTGATCTCCGAGAGATACACGGGATCGTTGAGGATCCTGGTGGCGACCAGATTGTAGGAGGAGATGATGGTGGCATGATCTCTTTCAAAGATCTTTGCAAGGCTGGGATAGGACATCTCCGTCAATTCACGGATCAAAAAGACGGTGGTATGCCTTGCGTGGGCAATATCCTTGCTTCTCTTGGGAGAGACCAGAGCATCACGGCTGATGCCGTACTTGCGGTTCACCGCCGCAAAGATCTTATCCACCGTCACACTCACAGGCTCTGCCCCGCCCAAAAGCTCGGTCAGGCAGTTTTGCGCCAGCTCCATGGTGATCTCCTTGCCCTCCAAAAAGCTAAGCGCCCCCAGCTTTTTGATGGCTCCCTCGATCTGTCGGATATTCGAGCGCAGATTCTCTCCAAGGAAGGTCAGGACCTCGTCGGGGATCACCACGTTCACCTGCTCCGCCTTCTTTTTGATGATGGCAATGCGAAGCTCCAGATCCGGCGGCTCGATGTCGGCAAGAAGTCCCCACTCAAAGCGGGAGATCAAGCGGTCCTCCAGCGTTTTGATATCCTTCGGGGGACGGTCGGAGGTGAGAATGATCTGCTTTCTTTCCTCGTAAAGAGCATTGAAGGTGTGGAAGAATTCCTCCTGGGTGGAGGTCTTTCCCGCAATGAACTGAATATCGTCGATCAGGAGCACGTCGCACTTGCGGTACCTGTTCTGGAATTCGTTCATGGTCTTGTTGGTCAGGGATGCGATCATCTGGTTGGTAAAGTCCTCACCCTTGGTGTAGATGATCTTGATATCCGGGTGCTTCTCCTTCATGCGGTTGATGGTAGCGTACATCAGGTGCGTCTTTCCAAGTCCGCTGTTACCGTAGATGAAAAGCGGATTGTAGGAGGAGGAGGAAAACATATCGGATTCGTAGTTGGCAGGCTTGTTTGCCACTGCCATGCAGGCGGCGTGGGCGAACTTGTTGGTGCTGCCAACGATGAAGTTTTCAAAGGTGTATTCAAAATTGTACTCGGGAAGCTTGGATGGGGTAGTCTCCCCTTTGGAAGCCTCCTTCTTTTGTGGCAGCTCCATGCCGATCACGCTTTTGATCTGATCCTGGGCGGTGGCAGAGCCGGTCAAGCGCAGCTCAATATGTACCTCAAACCCAAGGAGCCTGCAAAATTCGCTTTGCAACTCGTCAATGTAGCGGTCCTTGATGATTTTGAGCTTGAAAGGAGTGGGAATTCCAAAAATCAAAGTAAAGTCATGCTCATATTCAAAGTCCTCCGAGGTATCCTCAAAGGATAAGATCTCCAGGTCTCCGAACCAGAGATTTACCGTGGCTTCGGTATGCTTTTGCTTCAATGTTTCCTTGACAAGATTCCAAACCTCGGCAATTTCTTCCGTATAGCTTTGAGAAGGCATAAAATTCTCCTTTCTTCGCAGTCGTGTATATAATATCTATATTATATCATAATTTTATAATATTTACAACGTTCCCACCCATTTTTCGATAAAATTTACAAATAATTTAAATATAATAAAAATAGATAGCTATTGACAAAATCAAAAAAACGGCTATAATGATACGTGTACAGGTTAGCCAAGGGTAACT
>JAFTMU010000155.1 GCA_017452215.1 Clostridia bacterium | reverse complement strand
GGTGCTGGATCAGGGCTACTATCCCGACGGCATCATCACCGCTCCTACCGAGGAAGCTCTGATCCGGGACATTCAATGCGGTATGGAAGCGGGATTTAACGGCGCAAGACTGCATCAAAAGGTGTTTGAACCAAGATATCTCTACCACTGCGACCGATTGGGCTATATGGTCTGGGGAGAATACGGCAGCTGGGGCATGGATTTCTCCGACGTTTCCAACCTCTCCACCTTCCTGCCCGATTGGACAAGCGCCGTCCGACGGGACTATAACCACCCCGCCATCATCGGCTGGTGTCCTCTCAATGAGACCTACGATTACGGACCTCAGCAAAAGAGACAGGACGATTCCTTGATCCGCATCGTTTACGAGCAGACCAAAATGGCAGATCCCACCCGTCCCTGCATCGATACCAGCGGCTTCTTCCATGTAGTCACTGATATTTACGATATTCACGATTACGGACAGGACACCGTCAGCTGGAAGGCAAACTTCGACAAGCTCTATTTGGAAAACCACCTCCACGATTTCCTTGGCAGAGGAAGACAAAAGTGGAAGGGCGAGCCGGTATTCATCTCCGAATACGGTGGCATAGGCTTTTGCCTGCCCAAGCGTGACGGCGTCACTCATACCGCTTGGAGCTACGGCGAGAGCATGAAGACCTACGAGGAGTTTTACAAAAAGTACAAGGGACTCACCGATGCACTCCTGGATAACCCCATGATCATGGGCTATTGCTATACCCAATTGACCGACGTAGAGCAGGAGCAAAACGGACTGTTCACCTACGAGGAACGCAACCCCAAGTTTGATATGTCCATTATCTCCGCCATCAACCGCCGCAAGGCAGCCATCGAGGATTGATCAAAGATCCCATAACAAAGGGCTGAATCCCCGGATTCAGCCCTTTGTTCTTTCTGCACTGCGGCGAACGCCGTTTGGAGAAACCCCTTTGATTTTTTTGAACATGCGAGAAAAATAATTGGCATCCTCGAAGCCGCAGCAATATGCCGCCTCCGATACCGTCACGTCGGTCTGCTCTAAAATCTGCTCCGCCTTATCGATGCGCAAACGGTTGAGATAATCAATAGCGCTCCGCCCCGTCACCTCACGGAACAGCTGACAAAAATACCCCTCGCTCAAATGTACCATCTCTGCCAGATCCTTTGTGCTCAGGTGCGTCCCGTAATTCTCATTAATGTAAGAGATGGCAAGATTGATCATGTTTCTCTTTTTAACCTCCCCAGAGTACACCGCCGCATCCATCTCCTTCAAGGTATAATTGCGGGTCAGGTGCGCCGTGAGAAGATAGGTCAACCCCTGCAATTCTAAAAGATCCCCCCGCCCCTTCTCCGGGCAAAGAGAAGCGATCCTCTCCACTGTCTCCTTCACAAAATCATCCGTAATATTCTTTTTCAAAATGACGTGATTGTTTTCGAAGTAGGCAGGAGACAGGATCAAACAAAAATACGTGGCTCTGCCCCCGCCCCCTTGGTGGAGCTCGTTCCCGTTGATCACAACACAATCTCCCGCCTTCAATGCCAGGGTCTCATCACTGTATCGGAGCAATCCGTTTCCCTCCAACAAGTAATGTATCTCCGTATGCTCATGCCAATGGGCACGGAAGGCGTAGGAAATATCCCTGTGAAAAAGGATACGTACCTCTCCCGCTTCCTGCGGCATCTGCTCGTAGAATCTTACGTCGTTTCCCATGCGCCCTCCATCGTTTTCTTTCAAAATCTGAAAATTGTGCTACACTATCTAAAAATCCTATATTGGATTTATTCCACTTGCATTATATAATAAACTCGACTTCAAGTCAATAGAAAGGATAAAAAAAGATGAAAATTGCTCTTGTCGGAGTCGGCGGTATGGGTACCGTCCACTTCAATATTTATAAAAAACTCGAAAACATCGATTTTGTTGCCGCTTGTGACATCCGCTTGGATATGCTCAAGGAAAAGGCGGGTGAAAATTCTCCTATTCGTCTGTATGCAGACTACGAGGAGATGCTGCAAAAGGAAAAGCCCGATATCGTAGACGTCTGCACCCCCACCTATCTCCACGCCGAGCAAGTCATCATGGCAATGGAAAGCGGTGCCCACGTGCTCTCCGAAAAACCCATGGGTCTCTCAGCCGCCGATTGTGATAAGATCCTTGCCGCCATGAACAAAACAGGTAAACACTATATGACGGCGCAGGTTGTCCGCTTCATGAACGATTACATCTATTTGCGCAACCTCATTGAAAGCAAGAAATACGGCAAGCTGGAAAGTCTCACCATGCGCCGCTTCAGCCATGTCCCCCGTTGGAGCTGGGATCAATGGATGAAGGACGAGAAGCGCAGCGGTCTGGTCGCTTTGGATCTGATGTGTCACGACGTAGACTTTATGCAATCCGTTCTGGGCGATCCCTTGAACATCAGCGGCTTCTATAAGGACATGGAGAATAACACAAACTACG
>JAFTMU010000011.1 GCA_017452215.1 Clostridia bacterium | reverse complement strand
TATGCCCGCACTCCCCCACAAAGCCCGAGAGATCCTCGGGACGCACGGTGGGAAGCTTTTGAGCAAGGGTCAAAAGATCCTGCGGTGTCATTTCCACACGGGGATCGGACTGTTGCTTGATGTACTCGGAAATGTGAAACACACTCAAAGGGCCGAAAATGCCGAGAAAGAGCGCAATGCAGATCAAAAACGTGATCAGGCGGACGTTGCGGCTGAGAAACGTCTCGGTCTCGCCCTTGGTATCCATTGGTACCTTGCGCATGCTTACCTCACTTGACGCCAAGTCCCATCAGATCCATGATCTCGCTCTGACGGCGGCGCATATCCATCTCGTCTTCTTTTGAGGTCTCGTGATCGTATCCCAAAAGATGCAGCATGGAGTGAACGGTGAGGAATGCCACCTCACGCTCGAAGCTGTGTCCGTATTCCTCGCTCTGTCTCTTTGCGGTCTCCAGGGAGATCACAATGTCTCCAAGCATGCCCCGAAGCTCGTCCACCGGAGGCTCCTCCCCCGTGCCCTCGTAATCAAAGAGGGGGAAGGACAGCACGTCGGTTGCCTTGTCGATATTGCGGAATTTTTTATTGAGCGCACGGATCTCCTTGTCATTGGTGAAGGTAACGGACACCTCAGAGACGTTGCCGTATTGCTCGTAATCCAGAGAAGCCTCCACCGCCTCCCGCACCAGCATTTTGAGGCGGTAGGTGATGGGCTGCTCCTCTTGGGTGTTATCAAAGTAGATCTTGAGCTTTAATTTTCTTTTCATGTTGTTTTCTCCTTATTGCTTTGGGTCTTTTGTACGGCATGAAACCGTTGGGATTCGCTTTGTGTACGGCGCTCGTTCTCACGGCGCAGAAGATCTCTGTCGTATTTTTCGTATGCCTCGATGATCTTTTGCACCAGACGATGGCGGACCACGTCACGCTCGTTGAAATAGTGAATGCCGATATCCTCGATGCCCGTAAGGATCTTGACGGCGGCGCCAAGACCGCTCTTTTGTCCCCGGGGCAGGTCGGTTTGTGTAAGGTCTCCCGTGACAACTGCCTTGGAGTTGAAGCCAAGACGGGTGAGAAACATCTTCATCTGCTCGGGAGTGGCGTTTTGCGCCTCGTCGAGAATGATGAAGGAATCGTCCAGCGTGCGACCTCTCATATACGCCAGGGGGGCAATCTCGATCACTCCCTTTTCCACCAGCTTCTGATAGGTCTCCACGCCAAGCATTTCGTAAAGCGCATCGTAAAGAGGGCGCAGGTAGGGGTCGATCTTGCTTTGCAGATCTCCCGGCAAAAAGCCCAGCTTTTCGCCTGCCTCGATGGCGGGACGGGTGAGAATGATGCGGTTGACCTGCTTTTCCCGCAGCGCCTTGACCGCCATTGCCACTGCCAAAAAGGTTTTTCCCGTGCCCGCAGGGCCGACGCCGAGGACAATGGTATTCTTGCGAATGGACTCGATATAACGCTGCTGTCCTACCGTTTTTGCCTTGACGGGCTTTCCTCGGGTGGTGACGCAAATACAGGCGTCTCCCAAGGCGGCAAGCTCCTTTTCCTCCCCTGCCGAGATCATATCCAAGGCATACTGTAAGGATTGCTCGGTGATGACCTCGGTTTTTGCAGACAGATCGTGGAGATAGGAAACGCACTGCGCCGCCGCCGTGACGTTTGCCTCGTCCTCGCCCTCGATGATGATGGAATCTCCCGATTCGGACTCTCGGTTACGCAGAGTGACGCTAAACTGCTTTTCAATGCGGCGGGCATTGCTGTCAAAATTTCCGAAGATCTTTGCGGTGGCTTCGGTATGCTCCATTCGGATGATTTTGCGGTTCATAGGATCCCTTTCATTCGTGTTCCTTGATTTCAAACTCGGATCTTTCGGCAATGTTTTCAATACACAGCACGGTGCACGTGAGCCTGACGGCATCCTCCCCTACCTCGGTGGTGATCTGCTTTCGCAAAAGCTCCCGACCTTCCGAAAAAGCCCCCAGCTCGTTTTCCAGCTGCAAATACGCCAGCTCCAACGCCTCCTCGGGGGCTCGTGTGAGGGTCTCTGCTCGGTAAGGATACGCCACAAGGCTTGATAGGGAGACGGGCAACGGATAGGTGCCAAAGCTTTCCAAGTCTGTTTTCTTCTCTATTATATCACATTCGGGAGTGGGATTTCCACCCATTTTGAAAATTTTCAAGGAAAAATCAAAAAAATTGAGGGTGATCTCCTGCGTTTTTGGCGCAGTGTAGATCTTTTGCTCATAGCTGAGCGGGATCTCTACCGTGAGGGTATGCTCTGTCCTTGCGTACACGCTGCCCGCCGCACGGGTATAGCGGAAGCCCGAGACCTGGCTGTCATACAGCCCGCTGACCAACAGATCCCCCTTTTTGACCGCTTGCCCCACCTTGACCACCGCATTTCCACGATACAGCTCCAAATACTCGATCTGCCCGTCTGCGGAAGCGATCAGGTTGGCGGGCTTTTTGAGAGCCTCGGGGGGATCGCTCCCATAGTCCCCCTCCGCTCTTTCCACCACCTGCACGTGGGCTACCGTGCCGTCAAGGTTGACGGAGATCCAAGAGATGCGATCGGTGGAAAGCAGGATGCGGTTTTCCAGCTCCCCCGAGTTGATATCGGGAATATAGCTGCCTGTGGAAAGCCCGCAGGAATCCAAAAGCTCCAGCACCTCGCCGGGGGCAAGCGTTGTATTGCCCTTGATCTGAACGTGCCAAACAAAGTTTCCCGAGAGGATCAGCAGTAGAACAGAGAAAAGCGCACCGATCACCAGCCCCGGACGGCGGCGCAAGGAAAAGAAAAGAAAAGGGATCCCATATGCTCCCGTTACCTTGATGGAAAGCGCTCTTGCCTTGCACGCCGCAAGCAGGCGCTTTGCCGTACGGGGGTCGCACCAGAAGCGCACGCTCCCATCCTCCAACCAAGAAAACGACGTATACGTATATCCGTTTTGCAAGCAAAGATCCATCACGGCAGTGCGATCCTGTGGGGCGACGGTCAGCTCCTTGCCTCCCGACAAAAGCAAAAGCAGATTCATTTTTTCTCTCCCTCCCCGCCCTTGCGGCACTTCCCAAGGCATTGGTCCGTGCAGTATGCGGTGCCGTGAATGACTCCCTCAACCGTTACGGAGCCCGCAGTAAATGCGGTGCAGATCAGATCCTCGCCCAGTAGCGTGATCTGCTTGTTGCCAAGAGAAAGGCATATGCGGTCTTTTTCGTAAAGTAGGATCCGTTTACATCCGTAAACCACGGCAGAGCGCTCGTCACGAAGCACCAGGGTATCCTTTAAAAAAAGGTCGCCGCCGATGCCTCCCCTCTTTGATAGGTTGAGGCGCTTTTTTGCGCCGTCCCGATTGTTTTTTTGTTGCATTTCTTTCTCTCCCCGTTCAAAACCGTCATAATCGCATGGCTGCCTGAGTATTTTTTTACAGAACATTTTATGCAAGAAAAGGAGCTGCAATGACCACTTACCGCACACAAAAGCACGTCCTTGGCACACTTTCCCACGGGCAGATCCTCTTTGGATTTCTGACTCTGTTTTGCCTTGCTCTGATCCTGCGGAATACGGACGTTGCCATGGAATATATCCGCTACGGGCTCTCCCTTTGCGCTCGCACCGTCATCCCTGCCCTCTTTCCGTTTATGGTGCTGTCGGAGCTGCTGATTTCGGGAGGCTTTGGAAATGCGCTGGTTTCGGTGATTGCGCTTCCCTTTAAAAAAATATTCAAGCTCTCCGACACCGCCTGCTGCTCCATTCTTTTGGGGATCTTATGCGGCTTTCCCGTAGGAGCGAAATGCGCCGCCTCTGCCTATGACAGGGGGCTGTTGAGCCGTGAGGAATGCGAATGCGTGCTCGCCGCATCCAATATCCCCTCCTCCGCCTTCCTGATCAGCGCCGTGGGGGCGTCTCTTTGGCAGAACAGGCGCTTTGGGGTGGTTTTATATCTGACGGTGGTGCTTTCCTCCCTTGTGACAGGGGCAGTGATTTGCAGGTTGCGAATGCGGAGGGTGGTCGTGAGCGCAGGCACTCTTCGGGCAGAGGCACCTCAAAGAGGGGCAAGGCTTTTCACCTCTGCGATACGCTCCGCCACCGAAAGCATGCTGTTGGTGTGCGCTTACGTGATCTTCTTCTCTGCCCTGACCGGAGTGTTCGGCTTGGTTTTGGAGGGCATTCGCTGTCCCGACTCCCTCAAAGCCTTTCTCACCGCTTTTTTGGAGCTTTCGGGAGGAATGAGCCATGCGTGTACCCTTGAAAATGCAAGTCTTGGGGCAATCATCTCCGCCTTTGGAGCGGGATGGGCAGGACTGTCGGTGCATTGCCAGGTATTGTCGGTATGTGACGGCAGAGGCTTCTCCTTCCACCCCTACTTTCTTGCAAAAGCGATCGGCGGGGTGCTTTGCGCTCTGCTCTTTGGGATCGCCGTACGCACGCTTTCGATTATTTGATTCCTTGGAAATGGGGAGAAACCGAAAACTTACTGAAAAAATGGCACACGGTGGCACGAAGGGGCGCTGTGTGTCACTTTTTTCGATGCTAAAATTGCGTCGGCACAGAAAAAAACAACAAAACGGAGGTGATGCATCTTGCATGAACAGAAAGAAGATCAAGGGGACAACAAGTAAGGCTGCCAAGCAACGTCTGCCCCATCTTTTGGAGCAGTACATACAAAGCTGTCAGTCGGAGTCGGGCGCTACCCTGAAAAAGCCTCAACCCCGTCTTGCCAATCTTGCAGGCTTTTGCAGATTCCTGGGTTGCTCGGTGTCGGAGCTGGAAAAATTGAAGGATACGGCGCCGCTCCTCCTGGAACGGATCCAAAACTCCTTGGAGGACGAGCTGTTGAATTTTTCTCCCTCCCCTACGCTCCTGAACAGTTATTTGAAGAAACGGCTGCACTACGAGGAGGAAAAGGAAGAGCCTGTGACCAGCACGTCCTGCGGGGAGATGCGCTTGATCTTTGAGCATGACATTGAGGAGGACGGCGCTTGAATACCCGTGAAGAGCAACTGTTGCGCATTAAGGGACGCCCCAACGAAAAGCAAAAGCGATTTTTTGCTTCCCGTGCCAGATACACTGCCTACGGCGGCGCCAGAGGCGGTGGAAAATCCTGGGCGCTGCGCCGCAAACTGGTGGGGCTTTGTCTTTGCTATGCGGGCATTCGCTGCCTTTTGGTCCGTCGCTCCTATGCAGAGCTGAAAGCCAACCACGTTCGCCCCTTGGAGGAGGAATATGGGGCGCTGCTCACCTACCGTGAGAGCGACAAATCTCTCCTTTTTCCAAACGGAAGCAGGATCACGCTGGGGTTTTGTGCCTCCGACCGTGATACCCTGCGCTATCAGGGTCAGGAATACGACATCATCGCCATCGACGAGGCAACGCAACTGAGCGAATATCAGTTTTCGATTTTTAAGGCCTGTCTGCGAGGCGTTTCCGATGCTCCGAGAAGAATGTATCTGACCTGTAACCCCGGAGGCGTGGGGCACGCATGGGTCAAGCGCTTGTTTGTGGAACGGCAATTTTACGAGGGAGAGAACCCTGACGATTATTGCTTTATCCCTGCACAGGTATATGACAATCCCATATTGATGGAGGCGGATCCCGACTACGTTAGGCAGCTGGAAAGCCTGCCGAAAAAGCTGAAGGATGCTTGGCTGTATGGCAGGTGGGACGTGTTCGAGGGGCAATTCTTTCCCGAATTCCGTCCCGACGTCCACGTTTGCTCTCCCCGGGCGATCCCTCACTCTCTGCGGTGCTTCATTTCCTTTGACTACGGCTTTGATATGCTGGCGGCACTGTTGCTCGGGGTGGACAAGGACGGAAATCTGTTCGTGTTGAAGGAGATCTGTCTTCCTGATCTGACCCTGCGGGCGGCAGCCGAAAAAATCACGGAATTGACACGGGAACACACGGTGGAATACGCCGTCGCCTCTCCCGACCTTTGGAACAGACGTCAGGACACCGGAAAAAGTGGGTTTGAGATCATGCAAGGCACGCCCCTGATGCCACCGATGTCCGCCGCCGACAACCGCCGCATTCCCGGGTGGCGGATTTTGAGGGAATATCTTTCACCCCGTATCGGGCAGCCCGTTTTGCGCATCTCATCCGAATGCGAGACCCTGATCCGCTCCCTGCCTGCTCTTTTGTGCGATGCGATACATCCGGAGGACGCATCCAGTGAGCCTCACGACATCACGCACGCTCCCGAGGCGTTGCGCTATGCGGTCATGAGCAGGGCGCAGCCTTACAGGGAGCAATCAAAAAACAATCATTTTCGTTTCAAAACGAAAAGTACTCTCTTTTAAGCCGAAAATCCTGTGCCTCGGCAAATGATCAAGAAAGGAGTTTTTATTTCAACTATGTCAAAAATCAAGTCCCGGCAGGCATTTGCACAGGCAAAAAGCGTGGGCTTTTCGGGTATTGGCAGTCAAGCTCCGCTCTCCCTTGCGGGCGCTGCGGATATGTGTAATTTTCGTATTTGCGCCGACGGCAGGTTAAAAACACGCAACGGATACAAGGCGTTGAGCGCCTTCGGCTCGTCCGATGAAAGCATCCGAGGTGTTTGGGAGGGCCTCTGCTCCGGCAACCGTCTTTGCTTCGTTGCATGCGGACAAACGGTATATTTATTCGACGCAACCACGAAAAGTGCTACCCCTGTGGGAACGCTTTCCGGCACGGAGGGGACGGTATCCTTTTTTTGCTATGAAGACGACGTTTATCTTTTGGACGGAGAAGCGATACAGATCTATCGCAAAAGCAATCAGCGCTTTGAAGCCAGCGTCCCCTACGCCCCTCTGCTCGGGCATAATTGGGACCCGACAAGCTTTGGTGATGTAAACGAAGAGCCCAATCTTCTTACCACGCACATGCGGATACATTACTATAATTCCGCCGGAACAAAAACCTTCTTCTTCCCCTACTCTGTCTCGGGGGTAGACGTGGTCCGAGTAAATAACTCTGTAACCACGGCTTACACGTTTACCAAGGGGGCAAATTTCCTCACTTTGACCACCTCGGAGGTGCCCACCATCGTGGAAGTGGGCATTCGTGTGGAAATCAATGAGGAGGTTCGAAAGAGGATCTTCTCCTCGGCATACGCCTACGTGCATTCCAAAAGCGAACAAGGAAAAGAGTACGTGCTGCTGTACGGAGGAGAAAACGATCCCTCTCTATACCACACCGTCCCTGTGGCAACAACCGACCTCAATTACTGTAAGATCTATTATCGCCAGGCGGACAAGCTCTACATCCGATCCAAGGATATCCTCACCCTGGGGGACAGAGATCATCCCGTCACCTCGCTGTGCCCAATGTACGATTCTGTCCTCGCCTTTGACGGCATACAAACCCACCTGCTCTCCTTTACGAGTACTGAAATCACCTCCTCCCGTATTTTTGCGTACGGTTCGGTCTTTAAGGGGCGCTGCCCCGTGATCCTTGGGAAGCCTGTGATCTTAAACGATAACGGCGTTTTTCTTTTGAACCTCCCCATATCAAAGCCCGAGGCGATCACTGCGAAAAGAATTTCAGACAATACGGGAAGCTATCTTCCCACAGGCATGAGAGCCTCGGCACTCGGGCACTTTGATATTGAGAAAGGCGAACTTTGGATTTGTACTACCGAGGACACCGCAGGCAAAGTATTGGCTTGGAACGCTCAAAGAGAGGAATGGTATCGGTTTGATAATATCGGAGCCACGGCATTTTTTGAATGCTCCTTTGGCAAAGGATTTGCCAAGGGAAACCTGCTCTACGTCTTTGACGATTTGCTTTTTACAGATGACGGAAAAGCGATCACGGCGTATTATCAAAGCAATTATTTTGATCTCGGCGTAGTCGAAGCTCCACGCAGAGCCCTACGGGTCTCTCTTTGCGCCAATGCAGATGGGTGTGACGCCGCTCTGGAGCTGGCGACGGAAAGAGGAACAAAAACAAGAGCCCTTCTCCACAGGGCGGTCGGAGAGGCTCCCAAGCATTATGATTTTCGGTTTGGTATTCACAGGCATCGCTTCTTACGCTTTTGCATCCGCACAGAGGGAAATGCCCCGTGTGAAGTGTACAAGATCGCCTTCTTTGCCAATCCGTAAGCGATTTACTTTATGAAAGGAGAATTTATGAACTCTCAAGCATTTCACTCGGCGTGGAGTGAATACGAGGCGGGCAAGGAGTACAAGCGTCGCATCGGTCTTTTTGAAACGGTACGGAAAAACGAGCGCTTTTACCGTGGTGACCAATGGTACGGCTCTACAGCAGAGCTGCCGCATCCCGTATTCAACGTGGTCAGACGTATCACAGACTATCTGGTAGCCTCGGTGGTTGGCGGAGACGTTTCCATCCGTTTTTGCGACGATGCTCTCCCCTTTGCCCGTAACGCCGATGAACGAAAAACAATTGAGGCGGGGTTGGAGATACTGAATAAAAATGCCGCCCTGCGTTGGAAACAAAACGGCATGGAGAATCTTTGTCGCCAGGCGCTCCTCGATGCCGCTATCTCGGGAGACGGTGTGTTCTACTGCTGGTGGGATCCCGACAAGCGAGACGGACAAGCATTTGACGGGGATATTCGCACCGATCTGATCGACAGCACCAATCTGTTCGTCGCAGACGTCAATTCCTCGGACCTGCAATCACAGGAATACATTATCCTCTCAGGCAGAGCTCCCGTTTCCTTGCTTCGCCGTGAAGCCTTGGAGGCAGGAGTGAGCGAAAAAGAGGTGGACAAGAGCACCGGTGATGAGGATCTTGATGCGATGGCGGGAGATCTTGCCTCCGGGGAAGCGGACGACTGTCAAAAGGAAACCTTCCTTTTGCGATTCTTCCGTGAGGACGGCGAGGTCGTCTTTGAAAAATCTACACGGAATTGCAATATCAAGCGGGTACGTACCGGCTTGAAGCGCTATCCGGTGGCGTATTTTCACTGGCATCAAGCGAAAAACAGTTTCCACGGCAATGCGCCGGTGAGCGACATGATCGCAAACCAGAAATACATCAATACCGCCTACGCCATGGCTATGAAGCACATGGGAGACACCGCCTTTTCCAAGGTGATTTATGACAAATCCCGCATCCCCGAATGGAGCAATGAGGTGGGTGAAGCCATTGGTGCTATGGGCGGAGGCAACGTTTCGGACGCCGTTTCGGTGGTTGGCGTTGGTAAAATGCAGGAGGGATATCTGGATCTGATCACGCAGGTCATTGAAAACACCAAGAGCATGATGGGCGCCACCGAGGCTGCCTTGGGAGATGCCGAGGCAAGAAACACCAGTGCGATCATCACGCTGCAAACTGCCGCACATATTGCTCTCGATCACGTGCGCACCGCCTTCTGGAGCTGCATTGGAGAACTGGCAACCATTTGGGCAGATATGCTCTGTGCATACTGTCCTCCCGAGCGGCTTCTGGCATTTGCCGATGAGTTGGGCAACATGACTGCCGGGAGCGTGGACTTTGCTCTTATGAAGCGTGAGATGCTGCGAGCCACCGCAGAATCCGGGAACGTCAGCCGTTATACTCCCGCCAGCACGGTAAGCGTTCTGGACAAGCTGTTGGAGCTGGGACATCTGGACGTTCGCCAATATATCGAGATGCTTCCCGCAGGAACGCTTGCCAACAGAGAGCTCCTGCTGGATAGAATTTCATCGAAAGGAGTGAAAAAGGATGAATGAGGCACGAGTGGCGGAGGAAAGCACTCATGAGGTGTTGGAGGCGGTGCCACAGACACCGCCAACGAATGAAGAAATCAATTCACAGGAGGGAGGCGAATGCTATGAAAGAGAGACGAGAGAGAGCGAGGCAGATCCTGCAATTTCTGTGGATACCGATGCGGATCCTGATCCTGATCCTATCTCTGATCCCCCAGAGGATCAAGCGAGGGGTTTGGACCAGCTGCGAGGTGAGCTGATCCGCTTGCAAAACGCTTTGGAGCAAAAAGAGGCGCACCTCGCCCGTATTGAAAAAGAATACGAGGAGTTTCGCAAGCTCT
>JAFTMU010000154.1 GCA_017452215.1 Clostridia bacterium | reverse complement strand
TTTTCCGTTTTTTTCTTCTCCGTACCATTCTTTCCGCTTTCTCGGCATTTCATGCGGCGCTTTTTCAAATTTCCTTTGGCTCTTGGTCGAAAAACGCTTTTTTCTTTTCACTTTTGTTGAAACAAACGGCTTTTTGTGATATAATGGGCACAGATTCCATTTCAACATTCAACGGAGGAAGCATTATGAGTACCGAAATCAAAACCACCGTCGCCCCCGAGGAGATCGCCCGTGTCAAGGGTCTTGGCTTTTTATGGGATAAGACCACCGAGGATTGCTTTAACGCAAGAGTGATCACACGCAACGGCAAGATCACCGCCGAGGAGATGACTGCCATCGCCAACGCCGCACGCCTCTTTGGCAGCGGAGAGGTGGCAATGACCTCCCGCATGACCGTGGAGATCCAAAAAATCCCCTACGCCTGCATCGATCCCCTGTGCGCCTACCTTGCAGAGTTCGGCTTGGAAACGGGTGGCACAGGTCCCAAGGTCCGCCCCGTGGTCTCCTGCAAGGGTACCACCTGCCATTTTGGGCTGATCGATACCTTTTCACTTTCCGAGGAGATCCACGAGCGCTTTTACCGTGGCTATCACCAGGTGAAGCTCCCTCACAAATTCAAGATCGCCGTGGGAGGCTGTCCCAACAACTGCGTCAAGCCCGATCTCAACGATCTTGGTATCATCGGTCAGCTGGTTCCCGTTCCCGATTACGACAAGTGCCGTGGATGCAAGGTTTGCGCCGTGGAAAAGGCTTGCCCCATGAAGGCGTGCCAAATGAAGGACGGACGTGTCATGATCGACACCGACGTCTGCAACAATTGCGGCAGATGCCGAGAGAAGTGCCCCTTTGGCGTTTTTGAGGAATACACCTCTGGATACAGGGTCTACATTGGCGGACGCTGGGGCAAAAAGGGAAGCCGAGGCATTCCGCTGTCCTGCGTGCTCACCTCCCGTGAGGAGGTCCTTGATCTGGTAGAAAAGACGATCCTGTTTTTCAAGCGTGACGGCGTGGCAGGGGAGCGCCTTGCCGATACCGTTTCCCGCATTGGATTTGACCGTGTGGAGGCATTGCTTCTCTCCGACGAGTTGATGGAGCAAAAGGAAGCGATCCTTGCCGCCTCCTTACAGACAAAATGATACGACGGGGAATCGCTTGGCTTTTGCTGCTGCTCTCCTTGCTGTTTCTGTTACCGTCCTGCTCCTCCCCCCATGGAGGAGCACCGTTTTTGACCTTCCTTGACAGCGTTGGAAACGAGGTGCGGCTCTATTCGCCCCCACGCCGTGTGGCGGTGCTGTTCTCCTCCTTTGCGGATATGTGGCGCTTGGCGGGAGGCGAGATCGCCATCAGCGTAGGAGAAAGCGTAGAGCGGGGGATCTGTCCCGAGGGGACGCTTTTGGTGGACGGGGGAGCGGGAAAGAGTATTGACACCGAGCGCCTGATCGGGTACGCTCCCGATCTCGTCCTCTGCTCCGCTGATATTGCGGCGCAAAGGGAGACGGCAGAGCTGCTTCGTTCCGTGGGCATTCCCTGCGCCGAGCTTCGGGCAGAGAGCTTTTCGGAATATCTCTCGGTGCTGGATATGATGACTGATATCACCCAAAATAAGGAGGCGTACCGCCGCTATGGCACCGAGCAGGAGGAGCGCATTGCCACCCTGTTGGAGGATGCCGTAGGACGGGAACCCAAAAAGATCCTTTTCGTCCGTGCGGGAACGAGTGCTCGGGCGACCAAGGCAAAAAACGCACAGCAGCATTTTGCGGCGGGGATGCTGGATCAGCTGGGAGCAGAAAACATTGCAGACGCCGCCCCCGTGCTGCTTGACGGATTGAGCATCGAGGAGATCCTTCGGGAGCAGCCCGAGGATATTTTTATCAGCTGTATGGGGAACGAGGCGGACGTGCGTGGGTATATGGAGCAGCTTCTTTCCACCGATGCTTTTCAAGGGTTGGATGCCGTGCGCCAAGGACGGGTCCACTATCTGTCCAAGGAGCTGTTTCAATTCAAGCCGAACGCCCGATGGTACGAGGCGTATTTGACGTTGTGGGAGATCTTGTATGGAGAATAAAAACACAAAAGGAAAACGTTTTTTTTGCTCTGTTCCGGGTTTTTTGACGCTTTTTGCCGCCCTTCTTTTGTCCGCTCTGTGCGCCTTGCGCTTTGGCAGCGCCCATCTGTCGTGGGCGGAGTTTTTCGGCGCTCTGTTTTTTGAACAGGGGGCGGAAACGGATTCCCTGATCCTGTATTCGGTGCGTCTGCCCCGTATTCTTGCAGGGGTGCTGGCGGGTGTGGGACTTTCGGTGTCGGGAGTGCTGTTGCAGGGGGTGACCGATAACGCCCTGGCATCTCCCAACGTGATCGGTGTCAATGCGGGAGCGGGCTTTGGCGTGATGCTCACCCTCGCCGTTTTGCCTGCGGGCTTGGGGGCTTTGCGCTTTTCCCTGTTACCCGTGTTTGCCTTTGCAGGTGCGTTTTTGACCACCTTGACCGTGGTGTTGCTTTCCCGACGGACGGGTGCGGGTCGCTCGGCGATCGTTTTGTCGGGCGTCGCCATGTCGGCGCTTCTCAATGCGCTGATCTCGGGAATGACACTGCTGGATCCCGATATTTTATCCTCTTATAACGCCTTTTCCATCGGCGGATTTCGAGGGGTGCAGTACGGGGAGCTGATCCTTCCCACCCTGATGATTTTGATCTGTTTCCTTGTCTCCCTGGTCCTTTCCAACGGGATCGACCTGCTTTCCCTCGGAGGACGGGCGGCATCGGTGTTGGGAGTTCCCGTTGGAGCCCTGCGTACCGTGTGCATTCTTTGCGCCTCGGCATCAGCGGCGGCGGTGGTCAGCTTTGCGGGGCTTTTGGGCTTTGTGGGCTTGATCGTGCCTCACATGGCTCGGCGTCTGGTGGGGAATAAGACCTCCTATTTGTTGTTGACCTCTGCACTTTTGGGCGCCACCGTCACAGTGCTGGCGGATCTTTTTGGCAGAGTGCTGCTCGCCCCCACCGAGATCCCCGTGGGCATTACTATGGCGCTTTTGGGAGCACCGTTCTTTATTTTTCTTCTGTTTCAAGAAAGGGGAGGAGACCTATGAGCTTGTCCGTTTGTATCCGTTCTGCGGCGTATCGCAGACGCATCGTTTTGCAAAACCTCTCTTTTGAAGCGGAGAGCGGCACCGTGACCGCAGTGATCGGCAGGAACGGCAGCGGAAAATCTACCCTGGTGTCCTGCCTTTGCTCCTTGATGCCCTACGATGGCACAGTCATGTGCGGCGGCGCAGATCTTGCATCTCTTAGCGGACGGGAAAGAGCGCAAAGACGCTCTGCCGTTTTGCAATTGGTGCGGGCCCCCCACGTTACCGTGCGGGAGCTGGTGGCATTTGGCAGAAGCCCTTACCGCTCGCCGGGGCAGTCGCTGACCGCCGGGGATGCGGAAAGGATCGATCACGCCCTGCAAAGAGCGGACCTTGTCTCCTTACAGGACTCTTACGCCGATTGCATTTCGGGGGGAGAATTGCGCCGAGCCTATCTGGGCTCCGTGATCGCACAGGACACCGACACGGTGATCTTGGACGAGGTGACCGCCTTCATGGATGCCGACTATCAGCACAGATTTATGGAGATGGTATGCGCCTTTGCCAAGGAGGAGGGAAAGACCGTCATCAGCGTGATGCACGATCTTGGAGCGGCGGTGCGATATGCCGACCGTATTTTGCTTTTGCACGAGGGACGGCAGCTCTTTTTCGGAGACGGGCAGGCGCTTTTGGAGACCGATCTGATCGAGCGCACCTTTGGCGTGCGCCGCTTTACCGCCGACGGAAGAATCTTTTTTGCGTGAGGGAAGGCAAACATAATTTTCATTTCGGGATTCGTAACCCAAGCCTCGCCTACGGCTCGGCACAGTTTTGCGTCTCTTGTTATATAAAATCTCATGCCGCATTTTCGCAAAACACGGCTTAACCGTACGCTCCACCACGAAAAGAGGGGA
>JAFTMU010000153.1 GCA_017452215.1 Clostridia bacterium | reverse complement strand
TACGGTAAGAGATGGAAGCGGCGCCCCCATTGAGGGGGTCAGAGTGCAGATCTGCTCCAAGACCAAGGGCACCTGCTTTGTTCCTCCTCTCTTGACCGATGCAAACGGTGTGGCAACCACCTCCCGTGTGGAGGATGCTTACGAGATCAGCGTTATCACCGCCGATGGATACGAGTTTGACAAGAGTGTCAAATTCGGCTTTGCGGACGGGGAGACAGAATTGATCATCACCCTTGAAGCCAAAGTAACCGAATAAACCTCTGCGGCGCAAGTCTTATCGCACTTGCGCCGCATTTATTTTTTTGAAAACCGTTGCAAAGATACACAAAAAATGATATAATAAGACAAATATCATTCTGTCAAGGAGAAATGTATGAAGAAATTCCTTTCCCGATTTCACCTGCTTTCCCTCCTCGTTTTGATCCTTTTGGTCACGCTTGCGCTGGTTGCCTGCGCTGACCAAAGCAACGACAATGCGGGAGAAAACACTACGTCTCACGAAGAAACCACCACAACCGATCCTGTAGAAACAAAGAGCAACTATTCCGTTTCTGTTTGTGATACCAACGGAGCGCCCATCATGGGCGCCACCGTTCAATTTTCCTTGAATGGCGCTCCCGTCTGCACTGCCACCACCAATGCACAGGGCATCGCAACCGCTTTTTTGGAGGAAGCGTCTTACTCCGTTACCGTTATCACCGCCGAGGGCTTTATCTGCGACGGAGAAACCTATACCTTCCAAACCTCTTTTGCCGTAGCCAAATTGACCTTGAACGGTGTCCTTGGCAGCACAACCAATCCCGAATACATCTCCGAGGACGCTGGATCTGTGTCTGTAACTACCGATCAATATTTCTATATTGGTATCATGGATCCCAACGGTAAAAAGCTTGTTGTCAACAACACAAGTGCCATCGTCGTTTACGACGGGGAAGAATATCTCCCCGACGAGAACGGCATCATCAATATTCATCTCAAACCCAAGGATGCCACCGACAGCAAAAAGCCCACGCTCATCGGCTTCAAGAGTGCCTCCAATTCCGTCACCGCCATCAGCTTCTCCCTGGAATACCTCCCCGGCAGTATCGGTGCGCCTCTTACGTTGGAAACACTCGACAGCATCACCGCAACTCCCGTCAAAAATGCGCCGGTCTACTATCACTGGACCGCTACGGCAAACGGAACCCTGAAAACCGTTTGTGATAGTGAAGCGAACAATATTATTCTTAACGTAGAAAGCAGAACCTCAGACCCCTCCAACGGAAAGACCTCTACCACCCTTTCCGTGCTGAAAGGTGAAACCGTTACCATCTGCATCGGTACGCTTTCCTCAGCTGCCGCCGGCACCGAAATGACCGTCTCCTTCGAGCTTGACGAAGCACCGCAGGACTTCAATTTCACCTACCGTATCCAAGTCAGCGACAACGCATTCCATCCCATTACCAACGTCACCGTCCAAATCTACGATCGCACCGATACGGCACAGCCGATCTGTACCGTAATTACCGATGCCGACGGCTTGGCTTCATTTGAAGGACCTTTGAACAAAAATTATTATGCCAGGATCCTTCTTCCCGAAGGCTATACCGCCGCAAATGATAAAACCGAATCCGAATTTGTCCTCTCCGCCGACCCCTTCGGCATTTTAAGCGCAAGCTTCGTTATTTATAACGACTGATTAAGAGACTAAAGAAAGCCGTAAAGCATTTGTTTCAACGCTTTGCGGCTTTCATTATTTACTTTGTCAAGATCGAATCCACGATCTCCTTTAACTCCTCATAGGTGATATCTCTCGTCTCGGAATAAACAACGATTCCGTTCTCGTCAACGATCACCGTGTGAGGGTATGCGTCAGCACCGCCAAGAATACTAAAATACTCATTTCCTGCATCCATGCCAAACAAAATATTGTATTCATCCCAATCACTGTCTGCAATAAACTGCACGGGATCCTCCCACGGCATATCCGCATGAAGCGCCAGCACCGTGACCTCATCGGTATATTCCTCGGCAATCCGAGCAAATCCGGGCATCTCCTTTACGCAGCCCGAGCAGGTCGTAAACCAGAAATTCACGATCATGACCCTTCCCCGTTGCGATTCGATGTTAAACACCGTATCCTCCCCATCCAACAAGGTAACATCCTTTGTGGGACAAAGATTTCCCGGGCGGTTACCTACAATGATGGGATTGGGCTGATCCTCACCGCCATCGGTGGTAGATTCGTCACTCTCCTGTACAGGCGGCGTTACCGTAGGCTCCTGATCGATAAAATTACAATAGATCAGCACGCCTGCCAAAAGCACCGCCATCGAAGCGCCCACAATGATCTGAACGATCTTGTTACGTTTTTTTATCTTTTCGTTATGCTCCTGTGCGATCTGCACAGCCTCTTCCTCGGAAACTTCCTCAATTTCATTGGGAGCAAGATATGCCTTACCGCCCTTCCAACGAATAGCGTTCGTGGGACATACCTCAATACATTCACCGCAGCTAATACACTCGGCGTCTCCTACGTGACGAATATCCATTTTGCACTTAGAGAGACAAAGACCGCAGTCAATGCATTTCGATTTTTCAAGCTTGATGCCGAAAAAGGCAATCTTGTTAAACAAGCCGTAGATCGCCCCCAACGGGCAAAGGAAACGGCAAAAGAGACGGTAGATAAAGATCGTTCCCACGATAAAGCTCACAAGGAGCATAAATTTCCAAGTGAATATCGGCCCCAGCATACTGAAATATCCCGAGTTGACCTCGTTTGCAAGCAGACCGAACGCACCTTCCAGCGTTCCTGCGGGACAAATATATTTACAAAAGCCGGGGAGCGGGAAGTTTCGGAACACGTACAGCAGCGGAAGAACCACCACAAACAATACAAGCACCACGTACTTGAAGCAAGAGAGGATCTTGGTCAGCCTTCCCTTTTTCAGCTTGGGAGTTTTGATCTTATGTAACAGATCCTGTATCAACCCAAAGGGACACAAAAATCCGCAGATCCAACGCCCCAAAAACAATCCGTACAGCATCAGAATACCAAGCACGTAAAACGGTGCTCGCTTGTCACTTGCCGCCAAAGCGTTCTGCAACGCCCCCAAGGGGCAAGCCCCCGTAGCGCCGGGGCAGGAATAGCAGTTCAGTCCGGGTGTACAAATGTTCTTGATAGGACCTTTAAAAATTCTTCCGTTGCCAAAGCCCTTGAGGTTGGCGTTAAATAGCAGAGCGGCGTAAAGCTGTATCAATCTGCGCTTGGACGGCAGGTGAGAAAGGATCCAATTTTTAATGTTTTTCATTTGTTTCATACCACACTCACCTCATCAACCAAGACCGATACACTCGGTACAAATACGAACAGCCTTTGCAAGAACGTCCCCCATGCCGCCGTTCAGGATCCCGACCACGATCATCACCGCCGCCAAAGCCAAGAGGACGGTGCGCACAAGCCATACACTCCGCTTCTCTCCGTCAACGGGAACACACTTCGCAAACGTATTTTTCCACTTTTTTGCAAAAAACAAAACGTAAAAGACCGATACGAATAAAGCAAACGGAACACCAATGCAAAGGATCAAAGCGATCCTACTCCAAAACGGTACCGTATAGGAATCCGTAATCACAGCCAATACCGAAAGCAACAGTACCGCCAAGCAAACGGTCAAAAACCAACCAAGCACCTTGATCAAGGAGCGCCCCATCAAAAGGTTCTCGCCGTCCTCCTGTTCAGCTTCTCCCTTTTTCACTGTCGGAAGTCCTTTCAAAAGAGCCAGCTCTCTGCGAACACTCAGCCCTTGGAAGATCGATCTTGTAAAGGAAATTGCCACAGCCACGGCAAACATGATCAGGGTCAACCAAATAGCGCCAAAAACGTCACCGTTCAGGTTTTCCGTGGTGAAGTTGGAAAGATCAAACACGTAAATCAGCGGCGGAATGGCACAGGCAACACACAAAACGGCATTGGCAGCCCCCAGGAAAAACCGAAGAAAACGCTCTTTTTTTATGTGAGCAAGCACCTCAGGCTGCGCAGAAGCAATATCGATCCGACGGTATAAGCGCTCCAACTGCTTCTTTTCGTTGTTTTTCGCCGTTACCCTTGTGGTTTGCGGAAAAGCACAGGAAAAGATCCCGCCAACGATCACAGCGCCAACGCAGATATATACGGGAACGGCAATGATGCCAAACTGTTCCTCAACGCTTTCCCTGGAAAAGGGACGGCCGCCACGCTCATAGATCGTAATGCAGGAAACGATAAAGCAGATCCCCACCGCCACGATCAGAACCGACAAAACGATCCCCCAGAGCAAGCGTATTCTTTCTATCGTTTTTTGCGACATAACTTCACCTCTTTTTCAATCAAATCTCATTTGAAATACATCAGAATTGTACCATAAATTACGTAAAAAGTCAACAGTCGGTCAAAGCCTTCCCTTCTTTTTCAAAACGCCAACCGTCAAAAGAAAAACGTAAAAGCCGATGCAAAGGTACACGAACAAATTTCCCACGTGCATATAAAGCGTGGTGTTGTCAAACAAAGGGACCTCTGTCACGGCATATCCGTCCGTTAAGGCTTCGATCCACACCAAATGCTCCCCTTTTTCGGAAATCACAGTAGAAACCCCCGTATTTCCCGAGCGCACCACGAATCTGCCGCTTTCAATGGCCCGCAGCACCGCTTGTGCTTCGTGCTCGTAGGTCGCCGCAGAATCCGAAAACCACCAGGAATCGTTACTGGGTAAAAGCATCAATTCGGCGCCGTCCCGCACGCTCTCACGGGTCAATTCTTCATAGATGGAATCAAAGCAGATCAAGGATCCGATCTTTCCCCACTCGGTCTCAAACAGTGCACTCCCCTCCCCGGGAGAAAAATCCCGATCTAAGGCAGAAAGCTGCGCCAAGGGCGGAATCAATGTCATGATCAATTCTCGCATGGGAACGTATTCCCCAAACGGAACCAAATGCCGCTTGGAATAGACCGTATCCGCAAAGCTGCCATCGGAATTGATCATATAAAGCGAGTTATACATCTTATAGTCCCCACCGTTGTAATCGGCGTATAACGCCCCAACGATCAGGGTGACGTCGCATTCTTTGGCAAGACGGGACAGTTGATCCTTTAAATGGGCATAGTTGTTAAGATACGTCGGAAAAATAGATTCCGGCCAAACCACAAGCTCCGCTCCGTCACGGGCGGCTTCCCTTGTCATTTCGGCATAGGTCTCTGCCGTCATGGAAATATCGTTGACGTTGGTCGCTCCCTGTATCACGGCAACCTTTACCGTATCCGTGGGAATGCTTTTTGCATTCATCAAGCCCACTCCCAAAAGAAGATTACAAGCCGCCAGCACAGCAGCGGTTACCGAGCAAAGCACGGCACGCTGTTTTCTTTTGTGATAAAGGATCGCATACGCCAAAAGGCCGTTGACCAAAAGGATCAAAAAGCTGATGAAATAGGAACCGAACAGGGACGCCGATTGCAGCACGGGTAAATAGTGGATCTGTCCCAAGCAAAGCCGTCCCCACGGGACTCCCGTCCAAGAGAGCGTGGAGGACCATTCAAAGACCACCCAAAGCGCTGAAAAAACCAAAGGGCGTAGGAGCGGAAAGCGCACGAACACTCGGGTCCTTGTGTGCAAAAGTCGGAACAAAACGAACATCAGTCCTCCCGGGATCGCCTGCAAAAGCGAGAGCCCCAACCAACCTGCAATCACCACAGCCACGGAGGAAGCGTTGTCCAAGCCAACAACATCCAAGTGATAAAGTGCTATGAACCAATGGTAAGTAATAAAATAATAAACGTATACCGCCAAAAAGCCGTACCAGTAGGTCCTCCAAGCGCCAAAGCGTGCACTGCCGCACAGACGGTAAGTCCCGATAAAGATCGGGATCATCGTTCCCCACTCTAAAAATCCGACTTGGGGAAAGATCAGCGTCAAAGCAGTTAAAGCAGCGCCAAGAAGCAAAAACGGCAAAGCATATTTTTTACTCTTTGGGATCATAAAACCCTCCTTACCTAAACTCCTTTAAAAACCAAACATCCTCTCTGTCGATCTCAAAGGTCTTTCCCTCCAAATATTTCAGCGAGCTCTCTCCGTCCGTCTCCTTAAAGGAAAGACGAAAGGCATACAAGGCTTGATATTTGTATCCTCTTACCCGATCCTCTCGGTTCACACCGTACTTCCCATCACCTAAAAGCGGATGCCCGATGTGGGAAAGGTGGGCACGGATCTGGTGGGTTCTTCCCGTGATCAGTTCTACCTCAAGCAGTGCTTCATTCCCCTTTTTGGCAACGGTACGGTATTTGGTCACGATCTCCTTAAATCCCGCTTTCTTTGTGTCCGAAACCTGTACCGGGTTGTTTTTACTGTCCTTTTTCAAGTATCCGTGCAGGGTG
>JAFTMU010000152.1 GCA_017452215.1 Clostridia bacterium | reverse complement strand
GGCTTTTTGAGTACGCCCTCGACGATGGGGCGAGCCTCAAGCTCCTCGGGAACGATATACTTGATCTTTACGGTATTGACGAAGGGACCGGAGACAAGGGTACCCTTGGTACCGAAGATCTTGAAGCCGTCACCCTTGTAGCCATCATTATTGTTACACTCGATATCGATGGTGGGCTTGCCCGGGGTTTTGATGATGATCTTGGCAAAGTCATTGGCGTCGCCGCTGTTGAATTCTGTTCTTCCCAGGTAGCTGTATGCGATCTTTGCGGCAGGATCCCAATCGATCAGGTCAAGGGCGATGCCGAAGGCGTGGGGAGCGGTATTGTATACACCGCCTGCGCATTTCTTTTGGAGGGTCTGCCAGTCCCAACGGCGGGAGAAGCCGGAGTAGCAAAAGTCGATCTGCATCACGTCGCCGATCTTGCCGCTCTCCAGGATTTCTTTCATCTTTAAAACGGTGCTGCCGTAGAGGGATTGGTGGAAAGCAGTGATGAGGACGTTGTTTTCCTTAGCGGTCTTGATCAGATCCATGCACTCATAAACCGTTTTTGCAAAGGGCTTTTCGTTGAGCACGTTGTAGCCATGCTGCAGGCAATCCTTTGCGATGGAGTAGTGCATATCCGAGAAGGAGGCGTTGACGATCACGTCGATGTCCTTGCGATTGAAAAGCTCTCTGTAATCGGCGTATCCGTCACAGCCGAAATCCTTCATGCCCCGCTCTCTGCGGTCATCCAGCTCGTCTACGACGGCGACGACCTGGCAAATGTCGTTGGTATCGGAGAGGAAAAATTCTCCGTGAATATCTCTGCCGCTACGGCCCTGGCCGATGATGGCAACACGCATTTTTTTCATAATTTGGTCCTCCTTGTGTAACTCCACAAAAATTCAAAAATATTTGCGTATTTTTACGCAGGTTCAGTATAGCACAATAAAATAAAAAACAAAATAGCGTTTTTTATTTTTAATATTGCAATTTGTACTTTTTTGTTTTATAATGTTTACACAAGGAAAACGAAAGGAGAAGGAGCGATGTTTGAGGTCAAATCGGGGTATCCTATCTATGAGCTTTCCCACAAGATCGCTATGTCACCCGATCCGGGAGATTATGCCCGCCATATGCACTCCTGCTGTGAGCTTTTGCTGTTTGTGAGGGGAGACGCCAGCTTTAATCTTGACGGCATTCTGTACGAGCCAAAGCCCTATGATCTCTTGGTCATTCCCAAGGCGATTTATCATTTTTTGATCCCGAGACCCACGGCGCCCTATGAGAACTACGTATTGGATTTTTCCCCCAGCCTGATTCCCGAGGAGCACGTGAGAAGGTTGTTTGCAAGGCCTTGGATCACCAATATCAAGGAGGACGAGGAGTTTTGCCGTTTTTTTCATCTTTTGGACGCTTATTACGAAAACTATACGGCGGAGGATTTTGCCATTTGCGCTAAGGCTCTTTTGCGGGAGCTGGTGATCTTTTGCAGCTATCGCATGGAAAAAACGGTAGAGGTGAAGGCGGAGCGGAACCCCTTGGTGCAGACGATGCTTTCTCTGATCGACGAGCATTTGGAGGGACCGATCAACGCCGAATTCTTGGCAAAGGAAATGATGCTTTCCAAATCCTACGTGCAAAACGTGTTTTCCCAGTCCATGCACATAGGACTGAAGCAATACATCACCCAAAAAAAGATGTTTGCGGCGGAGGGGGATCTTGCCTCGGGTATGTCCTCGGGGGACGTTGCCGCAAAGTATGGGTTTGAGGACTACTCGGTATTTTTCCGCCTGTATAAAAAGACCATGGGGGTCTCTCCCGCCGAGACCAAGCGCCAACGTGACGGAGGATAAGATGCACGCTGAAGCGTGATGAGATACAAGGGCGGAATTCCGCCCTTGATGATATCCAGCCCAAAGGGCTGATGAGATACCGCCTTGCGGCGGATTGAGATGTTAAGCCTGCGGCTTGGATACAAAAAAACCGTATCGAAACGATACGGTTTTTTTGGTGCCGGTGATCGGGGTCGAACCGATACGGTATCGCTACCACTGGATTTTGAGTCCAGCACGTCTGCCAATTCCATCACACCGGCATGTGACAAATGGTATTATATCATATCCAAAATCAAAAATCAAGGGGTTTTTGAATTTTTTTTGGAAAGATTTTCACGAGATTTTTTCCACCCGTCAACAAGGCGTTTGACAAATCGCAGGTTTCGTGATATACTTGTGTTAATACTATGAAAAAAGGAGGCGAAGCAATGCGCACTGCGGGAATCATTTGCGAATGCAATCCCCTTCACGGGGGTCACCGCTATCTGATCGACCGTGCGAGAGCGGGGGGAGCTGACGCCGTGATCGGCGTCATGAGCGGTTGCTTTGTGCAACGGGGAGATGCGGCGATCCTGGATCCTTACGCACGGGCAGAGATGCTTTTGCACAGCGGCGTGGATCTGGTGTTGGAGCTTCCCTTTCCGTTCTCTGCCGCCACTGCTGAGTTTTTCGCCCGTGCGGGGGTGGAGATCCTTTCCCGTCTCGGGGCGGACGAGATCTGGTTTGGGTCGGAGAGCGGCTCGCTGGAAGGGCTTATGCGTGCGGCGGAGGTTGCAGAGAGTCCCGCATTTTGCCGTGAGTATGCTGAAACGGCGCAAACCACAGGCGGCACGGCGGAGGCGTATTTTTCTCTCCTTACCCAGCGTTGCGGTAAAGGCGTGCGCTTTGCGCCCAACGATATTTTGGGGATCGCTTATTTGCGGGCGCTGTTGCGCCAAGGGGCAGGAATGCGTCCCGTGACGGTGCGGCGTCTGGGGAGCGGATATGCCGAGGAAAAATTGACAGGCGGCGTGATCCCCTCTGCCACGGCGTTGCGCCGAGCATGGTTGGAGGAGGGCGTGGAGGAGATCCTTTCCTATTTCTCCGAGGAGGACGGAAGGATCCTTTTACGGGAGATCCAAGCCGGGCGAGCGCCTGCGTCTTTGGAAAGAATTGAGAGAATGATCCTGGGGCATTTTCGTCTGACGTCTGCTGCGGTTTTGGAAAAGACGGCGTATCTTGGCGGCGGTCTTGGCAATCGAATGCAACAGGCAGCCATGGAGGCGTCCGATTTGGCGGAGTTCCTCTCTCTTTGCGCCACGAAAAAATATCCCAACGCACGCCTGCGCCGAGGGATCCTTGCGTCCCTCGTTGGCGTGAGCGAGGCAGATCTGCGCTCTCCCGTGGGGTACGTGCGTCTTTTGGGGGCTACGGCACAGGGGTGTCGATTCCTCTCGAAGCAGCGAAAAAAGAGTGATCTTCCGGTGGTGACACGCACGGGGGATCTGCCCGCAACCGCCCCGGCGAAGCGGCAAAGGGAATTGGAGGAGCGAGCCTATGGCTTGTATGCCCTGACGCTTCCCGTATCCCAAGGGGCGGGACAGACACTTTTGCGCTCTCCCGTGATCCTTGGAGAGAAAAAATAAAAAAATCTCAAAAAATAGAAAAAAGGGCTTGACAGACGCATAAAAATCGTGTATAATTTGGAAAGATAATTTTTGTTCGGGGTCAAGCCCCTACGATATTATCTCTTGTTTACCGGTGGAGGGGGGGATATAAAATGGCAGAAATCAGAGTCAAGGAAGGCGAGTCTCTCGACAGCGCTCTTCGTCGCTTTAAGCGTGCAACCGCCCGTTCAGGCATCCTCACCGAGCTTCGCAAGAGAGAGCACTATGAGAAGCCGAGCGTGAAACGCAAGAAGAAGTCTGAAGCAGCCAGAAAGCGCAAGTACAAATAATTTTAGTACTTGGCATAACTGAAAAGGGAAGCTCCCACGGGGGCTTCTTTTTTTACGGAAAAGAGTGCGGTTCCAAAAGTGCATCAATACGCAGACCGTGTTTGCACGGTTTGCTCTGCGATATAAAAGCAAAGGTGGAGGTTTGTAGCTTTCGCCTTTTTTCTAACACGTTTTATAATGAACAATTTTCGATAAATCGCAAAATCTTTCAGTATAATTGAATAAAAATATTGACAAAAGAAAAAACTTGCAGTATAATATAGTCGAGGTGATGAAGATGATACAAAGAGAACACTATATTGCAGAGGTTCGCCCCTTTTATGAATCCGATCTGATCAAAATCATTACGGGAATCCGTAGATGTGGCAAATCGGTCATTATGGAACAAATCATTAAGGAAATAGCAGAAACAACGGATAACATTATTTATCTCAACTTTGAGGATAAAAAAGTATCTGCTAACATAACAAATGCCGATCAGTTGATTTCCTATGTAGAAGAAAATAAAAAAGGCGGAAAATGCTATTTGTTCTTTGATGAAATTCAAACGCTTGACGGTTGGCAGGATGCTTGTAAAACATTAAGATTATATAATTATTCTTTGTTTATCACAGGCTCAAATTCCAAGCTTTTATCGGGTGAATTTACAAAAGAGTTGTCGGGTAGATATGTTGCGTTTCGTATCAGAACTTTCATTTACAAGGAAATTGTAGAGTATTGCAAGGAGCTTGGAAAAGAAGCCTCGGTTACAGACTATCTTGTTTGGGGTGGTTTCCCTAAACGGTTTGAGTTTGATTCTCTCGAAGCACAGAGCAGATACCTGAATGATTTGGATGATACGATCGTTATCAATGACTTAATCAGACGATACAAGATACGTAAAGAAAGTTTGTTTAAGAGCTTGGTAAATTTCATTTTGCGTAGTAATGGCCGTATTTTCTCTGCAAGCTCTATTCGTGATTATATCAAGGGGGAGCATACGAGTTGTTCGGTAAATACGATAATGAAATATCTTGGCTACTTGGAAGAAGCGTATATTATCGAGTCGGTCAAGCAATATTCCCCTAAAACCAAAAAAGAACTTTCGTATTATTCCAAAATATACAATGCCGACGTTTGTTTCAATTCTATCCGTTGTATGAACAATCGTTTTGATCTTACGCATAACCTTGAAAATATCGTTTATAACGAGCTTGTTTATATGGGATATGAGGTATATGTGTATAACAATAACGGCAAGGAAATAGACTTCTTGGCAACGAAAGGCGCAAAGCAATACTACGTACAAGTAGCTTATAGCGTAGCGGAAGAAAAGGCATATCAAAGAGAGTTTAACGCATTTAAGAATATAGATAATCTTTCTCAAAAAATCATTATCACAAACGATGATATTGACTATTCAACCAGCGCTGTAAAGCATATCAAGCTGAAGGATTTTTTGATGATGGAGGGTCTATAAAACGGTCGAAAATCCCTTTTTGTGCCTTGGACTTTACAACCACGGGAAAATATGGTATAATAAAGCTACCACGCATGAGTGGATCACTCAAAAGCTTTGAAGGAGGAGAAAAGATGAAAGCGAACAAACTGTATTTTTTGGTGATTCTTCTTTTGACAGCCTTGGTAACGTCTTCTTGTATCCGTCTTCCGGGCTGGGGGCCCATTGACGGCGCATGCAGCGAGGGGCACCTCTTTGGTGAGTGGGAGCCGAGGCTTTCCGACCCCTGCGCTGAGGGGGCTGCACAAAAGCGGACCTGCTCTGCCTGCTATTTCTCTGAAAAGAGAGTGGTTCCAAAGGGACATCAATACGTGGACCGTGTTTGCATGATCTGTTCTGCGATCGATCTAAGCGAGGGATTGCGGTTTTCTCTGCGAGGAAAGCAATCCTATGTCGTTTTGAGTATAGGGACCTGTACTGATGCGGCGATCGGAATTCCTTCGGAATACAATGGACTTCCCGTGAGAAGCATTGGTGACCGAAGCTTTGAAAAGTGCGAGTTTCTTCGGCGGGTCGGTATTCCCGACACTGTTACCAGCATCGGATACAGAGCATTTTTTGGTTGCTCTAATCTTACGAGTGTCATTATTCCGAACAGCGTGACGGAAATCGGCAGCGATGCGTTCAGAGCTTGCACCAATCTATCCTATATTACGATTCCTGCCGAGATGACTCGGATTGGCGACTCTGCATTTTCTAATTGCAAGAGCCTGAAAACGGTGTACTATGGAGGGACTGCTGCCCAGTGGGAGGAGATCGCATATGATAAGTGGGGCAACCCCTCTGTGCCCGAACACGCTACTGTGTACTGTTATAGCGAAACCGATCCCGGCGACGGCGGCAATTATTGGAGATACGTGGACGGTGTTCCCACGGTGTGGCCGTGGCCGTGATAAAACTGAAAGAATAAAAAACAACACGGGGGTGTCTCAAATGCGGCTTTGCATTTGGTCGATACCCCCTTTGTTCTTCTTTTTTCGCAAAATCCCTTTTGTGCTTTGGACTTTACAAAAAGGAAAAAATATGATATAATAAGGTATCACGAAAGCGTGAATACCCCGAAAAATTTCTTTTGAGGAGGAAAAAACATGAAGACCAACAGAATACTCTTTTTCGCCCTGCTTCTGTGCCTCGCCTTGGCGATCTGCGCTTGCGGTGAGCCCAAAGGATTGGACGATCAAAGCACCACCACGGGAGACGAAACCACCACCGAAGAGGAGGTTGTGCCTGAATGCGAGGAGCACGTGTACGTTGACCGTGTTTGTACGGTTTGCTCCGCCATTTCGCCCAGCCGTGGGTTGACCTTTGCACTCAATGGGGATAAGGCTTCCTATTCGGTAACGAGTATTGGTCTTTGCACCGATATCCTGGTAGGGATTCCCGAGGAGCACGAAGGGCTTCCCGTAACGGGCATTGCGGCAAATGCCTTTACAGAGTGCGAGTCGATCCGACAGGTGGGTATACCGAACAGTGTTACTCACATCGGGGAAAAAGCCTTTAATGGGTGCCCGGATCTGTTGAGCATGATCGTTCCAAGGAGCGTCAAGGAGATCGGCGACGGTGCATTTATAAACTGCAAGAAGCTCAGAAGCGTCACCATTTCCAAGGGTGTCACCGTGATCGGGGATTCTGCATTTGCTAACTGCTCCCTCCTTGCCGACGTGGTGCTCCCTTCCAGTGTCACCGAGATTGGTAAGAGTGCGTTTTGGAATTGTACGAATCTCGAAAGCATTGTTATTCCCAATGGCGTTACGGGCATTGAGGATTCTGCGTTCGCAAAATGCGAAAGCATGAAAAGTGTTACCATCCCCAAAAACGTTAAACGCATTGGGGAAAATGCGTTCTTCGGTTGTAAAAGTCTCACAAGCATTAGCATTCCCGCAGCTACTATCGGTGATTCTGCATTTGAAAATTGCAAAAGCCTGACAAGCGTTACCATTTCCGCAGGGGTTACCCAAATTGGTAAGCAGGCTTTTCAAGAGTGTTTAGCTCTTGAAAGCATCGTGATTCCCGACAGTGTTACAACCATTTATGAAAATGCATTCTATAACTGCAAAAGCCTTGTTACCGCTACCATTGGGAACAACGTGGAGAGCATTGGCGAGCTTGCATTCTATGGGTGCGAAAACCTTACAAGCATCAACATTCCGAATGGTATTACGAGCATAGGAAGCGGTGTGTTCCAAGATTGCATCAAGCTGACTTACAATAAATATAGCAACGCATGCTACTTAGGAGACAAGACGAATCCCTATGTTGTTTTGATAAAAGCAGAATCTACCAATATAACGTCTTGTACCATTCACAGCAATACGAAATTCATATATGATTCTGCATTTGAAAATTGCAAGCTTTTGCCCAAAATCACCATCCCGGAGAAGGTGATCAGTATTGGTTCGTATGCATTCCATAATTGCGGCAAGCTTGGTAATGTTGTAATTTCCAAAAGCGTAACAAGTATTGGTTATTCTGCGTTTGAAAGAAGCAATACCGGTTTTGTCGTGTATTACACCGGCACTGCCAAGGATTGGGATCAGGTTTCCATCGATTCTGGCAACTCCGACTTTCTCTCTGCGACTGTTTGCTATTACAGTAAAACCACTCCTACCGGCAAGGATTATTATTGGAGATACGTGGACGGTGTTCCTGCGGTATGGACAGAAAATTTGTCCTTCTACCTTTATCAAGTGAATGCAAGCGGTATCGGCTGTACCATTACACTATGTCAAGCAGATTGGCGGTTCGGCACGGATCTTGTCATTCCTGATACGATCAACGGATATAAGGTGACCGCTATCGGTGATTATGCATTTGATTATTCTTGGCACCTAACTAGCGTTACCATTCCCCGTAGTGTTACCAAGATCGGCAAGGAAGCTTTTGCCCACTGTGAGTCTCTGACAAGCGTGGTGTTTTCCCCAAATAGCGGGCTCACAACCATCGATACGGCTGCGTTTTATCAATGCACAAGCCTGAAAAGCTTCGCCATTCCTGATAACGTCACGTTTATTGACTATAAGGCGTTCTCGGGGTGCTCAGCCCTGCCTAACATTACGATTCCTGAAAACGTCACCGAGATTTCGAGTCATGCATTTAAGGGATGCACGGGTCTTCAAAGCGTAATTTTTGCGGGGAACAGCCAATTGGAAACTATTGGTAATCAGACTTTCTCAGGTTGCACGAGCCTGAAAAGCATTACGATTCCCGCAAAAGTCGACCTCATCGCTCCTGGGGCGTTCTCGGATTGTTCGGGGCTTCAACAGGTGATATTTGCCGAGGGGAGTAAATTGACGCAGTTGCAAGAGTATACGTTTAGCAATTGCACGAGACTTAGAAGTATCACGATTCCTACAAATGCCTATATCGATTCCAATGCGTTTTCAAATTGCGGATCCCTTGTCACAATCTATTATTGTGGCACCACTACCCGATGGAATGAGATTTCCTGCGATGGGCAGGGAGACTCTGTAGTGCCCTGGGGGACTGTTGTCTATTATTATAGCAAGACAGATCCCCACTATGGCGACAAATATTGGAGATACGTGAACGGTATTCCAACGGTGTGGCCGTGGCCGTGATAAAACTGAAAGAATAAAAAACAACACGGGGGTGTCTCAAATGCGTTTCGCATTTGGTCGACACCCCCCTGGTTTTTGCTTTGCGGCTTGACGCCGCAATTTTCGTCCATAATTTGATGGTATTTGATCGTACTTGAAAACGAAAAACGCAAATTCCCGGCGCAAAAAAGCCTCCCATCGGCTTTTTTGCGCAAGGGGCTGTCTC
>JAFTMU010000151.1 GCA_017452215.1 Clostridia bacterium | reverse complement strand
TTGAAACGGGCGGTTCGTGAACCGCCCCTACAAGGTTGGTGGGACAAGGGACGTTGGTTTGTTGGCTTTACAAAGACAAATGTTACATTTTCTATGAAGGGACAGCAAAACTCGTTACGAGATCCCTGCGTCACCTGCCGCAAGCGGCGGCTCCTTGGTTTGCTCCGCTCGGCAAGCCTCGCCTACGCAAACTTCGACTCCGCTTCGCTCCGCTCAGGATGACAGATAGGGGTGTTGTATTGCTATATGCCGAGGATATTTGTTTTGTTCCATTGCAAAGTTTTAAAAAACAACAATATTTTAGATTAACAAAATCCTTATATGTCATCTCTGAGAAGGCTCGCAAGCTCGCCCGAACTTTTGCGGGTCGAGCGAAGTGAGCAAGCAAAAGTGCAAGAAAAGGGGCAAAGCACCTTTTCGCAGCAGGATCCATAAAGGATTACTGTTGGCTTTACAAAGACAAATGTTACATTTTCTATGGAGTTTCGTTATCCTTTTGTAGAAAAAGTAACATTTCCTCTACAAAAAACATCCCCACCTCTTTTCCTATAAGTCATAAAAAAGTCAAAAAGAGGACAAACGAGCGACACAAATATTGTGTAGTATAGAATGAAAGAAGATTTTGGAGGCAGACATGGTAGAGGCAAGGAATTTGACAGGCGGAAGCGCTCAACTCAACGGATTGAGCTTCCGATTAAGAAACGGCGGAGCGTACGGCTTTTTGGAGCAGGACGGCACCGCCTCTGCGTTGATGTCTATGCTGTCGGGCGCCTTGACTCCCGCCTCGGGGCAGATTTTGATCAACGGTCTGGATCTGCAAGCGGAGAGCCGACGGGCAAAGCGGCAGATCGGATACGTCCCCGCAGAGCCTTGCTTTCCCGATTCCTTGACCGCTTTTGAAGCGCTGCGCTTTGTTGCCGACCTCAAAGGGCTTTCCTTTGAACGAGGGATCGGACGCATCGCACAGCTTTTGGAATCCACAGGCTTGGAGGAGCGCAGAGACACGCTGTTTTCGGCGCTTTCCCCCACGGAAAAGCGGATCCTCGGGATCCTGCAGGCGGTATTGACAGAGCCCGAGATCCTGATTTTGGAGGAGCCCTTGTCGGGGCTTTCCCAAAAGGAGGAAAAGGTAATTTTCGATATCCTTTTTAACTTAAAGGAGAAAAAAACACTGTTCCTCGCCAGCCGCCGTCTCTCCTTCTTGCAACGTCTTTGCACAGACGTGTTTGTTATCAAGGAGGGGGCAGAGCTGATCCCCTACGGCGGTGCAACTATGTCCCTCGCAAGTGAGGAAACCGATCCTCAAAACGAACCGCCTGCCCAAGATCCAAAGAAAAAGGGGCGCCTTGCCACCCTCTTTGACGGTGGAAAGGACGTGGAGGTCATCGAGGACGAAGAAAGGGAGGTCCGCTGAAAATGCTTGCTTTGTATCGCTTGGCGCTGAAACGGTATTTTTCCCGCCTTTCCACGTACGTGTATCTTTTCTTTGCCGCTTTTGCCGCAGGAGCTTTGTCAGCTCTGTTCGGGCTGGTAATGGGATACCCAAGCATCACCTATTCCCTGGTCTATCTGCTCCCCGTGGCAATGCTGCTCTCACCCATTCCCTTGCTGGTGTCCCATAACAAAAAGGGCAGGGGGGAGACAAAGCTGCTCTTTTCTCTCCCCGCCTCCCCTGTGCAATCGGCACTCTCGGAGCTGCTTGCCGCCGTGACGGTCACGCTCTTTCCCTATCTGATCCTTGCCATTCTGCCCTCTGTGTTCAGCTTTTTCGGCAAGGTGGATCTTGCAAGCGCCTACGTGGCGATCGGGGGATTTTATCTGTTTTTGTGCTTTACCGTCACCCTGCTCAGCGTTTTGATGCGCTTGATCGGGGAAAAACGCCTGCGTGCCGCCCTTGCCTTCGGCTCTATGGTGCTGCTTTACGGCATCAACGTGCTGTTCTCAAATCTGTCAGTCCCCAAAGCATTGTCGGTGCTCAACCCTGTGGATCAATTCTACGGATTCACCTATGGAGATCTCCCCATCGGTGGGATCCTTTATTTCCTCACCCTCACCGCTTCTCTTGCCTTTGCCTTGGTGGTTCTGTGCAAGAGGGAGAGGGGAGACCTTGCCTCCAAAAAAAGAAAGCGCCCTCTGGTCCTTGCTCTCTCCCTTGTGCTCCTTGGATGCATGGGCGGAAATCTGCTCCTGCCCCTGCTTGTTGAGGAGCGGGCGCTCAACCCCAAGGTCAGCGATTCCCGGGTGTATGAGATCTCGGGAGCGAGCCGTGATTTTGTTGCCGCCCTGAAAGAAGACGTCCGTATCTATTACGTCTCCTCGGGGGAAAAGGATCGCAACCTTTACGCCTTTGCCGAGAGCTATGCGTCTCTTTCTCCCCACCTGTCTCTTTCCCATGCGGATCCCAATTCGGACGAGGCACTCTCTGCCCTGTACCAAGCGGGGCGGATCAGCGAGCACAGCCTGGTCCTTGTTGCCAAGGAGCGATATCTGATTCTGGATGCCGCCGACCTGTTCCACTATTACAACAGTGAATTGGAGCTTTCTCTTTCCGCCTACCAATACGATTACTACCGTGCGGCGTATGCTCATTACGCACAAACCGGCAGCGTGGGCGACTACGATATTACGGCAGTGGAGTACGGTGCACGTCTTGCCCAATCCTCCGCAACGGCAGTTTACTTTGACGGAGATTTTCTCCTTGCCAACGGCATTGCATACGTCAGCGACGCCACACTGCCCACGGTGGCAGTGCTGGAAAAGGGGGAAAAAGCCTCTCTTGATGCCGTTCTGGAATCCTATATGGTACAAAACGGCTATTTCGTTCGCCATACGCAGGAGCTGTCAAGCCTTCAAGCGGTGGATCTTTTGCTCCTGTGCGTCACCGAGGATCTGACGAAAAAAGAGGCAGAAAATCTTGCTTCTTACCTGGATGAAGGCGGACGGGTGCTGCTGTTGACCAGCTTTGAAGCGGTGGATCTGCCCAACCTCTATGAGGTCACAAGCGCCTACGGGCTTGGCGTCATGAAAGAAGAAAACGTGGTATGCAGCCAAAACGAGGACGCATACTATTCCCCTGATATGACAAGCTATTTTCTCACCAACATCGCCCCCTGCGACGCTACAGGAGACTTTAACGGCTACTTTGTCAGCCTCCTTTCTCACGCAATAGAGATCGAGGAGAGAGAGGGCGTGACGGTAACGCCCTGGCTCTCTACCGACAACGAGGGCTACCTCACGCTTGCCGAGGGAGAGGAGCTGACGGATGAGGACGGCGAGCGTCTGCTTGGTAAATATCACGTGGGCGTGATCGCAGAAAAGGAGGACGCCGTCTTGATTTGGCTCTCCTCCCAGCTCTCTGCCTCCTATACGGGAAACTCCATGTCGGGAGGCGGAAACTTTGAATTGCTCCTGTCCGCTATGAAGCTCTATACCGCCAATTCCTATACGACCATGAGCATTCCCTCCCGACAGGCAACCGAAAGCCTGCTCTCGGTTGGCACAGAGCCAATGCTCCTTTGGTCCTTGCTCCTCTCCCTCCTGCTGCCCGCCGCCTTTCTCACCGTGGGCATCGTCCATGTGCGCAAAAGAAAAGGGAGATAATGTGTTTTGAAATTTTTTGTGGGGAGGGGGACTTCTTTCAAGAAGTTTCCCTCCCCACAAACAAAATTCTAAAAACTCTTGCAAACGGGACGGAGGTTTGTTATAATATAGAGGAATGAGAAACTGATGCGAGGTACAGACATGAGCGAAAAGCTTTCAACGCAGCCCTATAAGGGAACAAGAGATTTTTATCCGCAGGAGATGAAGCTGCGGAACTGGTTTTTCGGTGTGATCCGCAAGGAGCTGGAAAACGCCGCTTTTGAGGAATACAACGGTCCGATGCTGGAATCCTTGGAGATCTACGCCGCCAAGAGCGGTGAGGAGACCCGACAGGTCAACCTGCTGGCGCTCTGCCGTGCCATCGGCGTCGAGCACGTCGTGGTCGCCGATCCCTTCGACCTGAAGAATTTTGAAAAGGTCGTAAAGGAGGAGACCGAAAGGGAAGAGCCTTCGGTGATCATCGCCCAGCGCCCCTGCGCACTGCTCAAGAGA
>JAFTMU010000150.1 GCA_017452215.1 Clostridia bacterium | reverse complement strand
TACCGTTGTGCATCTCAGTGGTATCGAATACGCCTGCCTCCAAAAGCTCGCCCATCTTTTCCTCGCCGAACAAGGGAGCGATATCGTCGGAAGGATCGGCAGTGCCCATGTCGTCGCCAAAGAGAACCGCATCATAGTCAAGTGCGCCCGCAGCCTTCAATTCGGCAACGGTGAACAGGCGGTTAGCGCCCACGAACATAGCGGTAGCGTCGATAATATCCTTTTCCATCAACACCTTGATGCTGTAAGCAGAAACGGTATCAAATACCAGCTCCTCTGCCTTTACGGCTGCGGCGGTCACGCCGTCACCGTTCATCATCAGGTCGGAAATGTCATATTTTTGCTTGAGCTCATCGCTGTTGAACACAGCCTCAACATCAACCTCGCCGTCAACGATTCCGCCGACCCAGAAGCCCAAAAGATCCATGGGATCGATGTTGTCGATCATCAGCTGTTGCGCATTGGTAGCGATCACGTAATCCTCGATGTCGGCATAGGTACCGCTTTCCATCAATGCGATCAAAGCATCAACGTCAAGGATTCCCTTTTCCTCAAGAGTGGAGTAAGAGATCTCACCTCTTGCATTCTTGGCTTCCACCAGAGCACGCAGAGCGTCCTCGTTTACGTAAGCCTCCAAATCGGACACACGGCCCTCCAGGATGCCCACCAAAACGTCCTCGTGAACGAAATCGGGAAGATCATGAACAAGGTGGTCGTAATTTGCCTCGATGAAATCGTGCAAAGCGTCGTCATCCACGTATCTGTCAACCAGCACACGGTAGGTGATCACGTTTTCAAAATATGCCTTGTTGACCACGGCTGCAAAATCCACGCCGTCCAGATGAATGGCAGTATCAACGTCAACAATAGCAGCAAGATCATCCGCAGGAAGCTGCAAAGCCAGCTCCATCAATTCCTTTGCGTAGTCCTCCAGGAGTGCATCGGTCTTGATATAACCCACAAGATCAGCAAGAGCGTCATCGTCGTCCTTGTCAAACACGTAATTTTCCAGTGCGCCAAAATCGATGATGTAATCCTCGAGATTGTCAACCTTCTTGATCAGGTCCACCAATGCAGACTTGTCAACGTCGGCAAGAAGCGCCTCAATGTCGATGTACTGCATGATCAGATCGGGGTCAACGTCATCGATGACAGCATCGATCAGAGCCTTGAACTCGGATGCGGGGATCAGCTCGAACAGCTCCTCCTTTGAGAAGATATCCTTGAGCCCCGAGGCATCCATGCCCGCAATCAGTCCCGAAATGTCCTTATCCTTCAGGTATTGCAGGAGCGCCTTGGCGTCAAAGGTGAGCGTAACGTCACTGTTGGTTACGTTCCCCGTTTGAGTCGTGTTCGCATCTGCATCCAGCCATGCATCTGCAAAGGCGCTTACGGGAAGCACCGCCAGCAGTGTGACAACGGTCAGGAGCATTGCAAGAACTCTCTTGAACATTTTCATACAAAAAACCTCGTTTCGTATTAGATTCCGCCAAGTGGCGGTCACTGTGCTCAGATCCGGCACCCAAGGGTTGATTTTTCCATGGGCGCAGAAATGCTTATACATATAAATATAATACCATCATTCCCCTCGAATGTCAATAGTTATTTCCTACTTTTTTCATTTTTTTAAAAAGTTTTTTGCCCTTTTCTCATGGAAAAAGGGATTTTTTGTCATTTCCTTTCCCCTTTTCCCAAATCATTCCTTCTCTTTCTTTTTATTTTTAGATTAAGAATAATTTTTATTTTAATTTTTTTGGAAATTTTAGCATAAAAAGCAAAAATCAAAGAATTTTTCCCTCTTTTCCTATTGACCGAAAAGGCTCTTGAGAGTATAATGTAAAAAAAGCAACATCAAAATCAAAGGGGAAAAGCAACGTGAAAAAGTTGAAAATAGCAATCATCGGATGCGGAAAGAGAGGAACGGGACTCGTTCGCAACGTACTATTGAATATGGATGACGTGGAAACAGTCGCTCTTTGCGATCTGTATCTCGACAAGGCAGAGACCTTGGCAGATCTTGTAGAGGAGCGCTCTTCTCTGCGCCCCTTGGTTTCAACCAAGCACACAGATATTTTAAATATTTCCGGGTTGGATGCGGTCCTGATCTCCACCTCCTGGGAGACCCACGTCCCTCTTGCCATCGACGCAATGAAGAAAGGAATCCCCACGGCATTGGAGGTCTGCGGTGCATACAGCATCGAATCTCTTTGGGATCTGGTGCACACGTGGGAGGAAACACAAACGCCCTTTATGTTCATGGAGAACTGCTGCTTTGGTAAGACCGAGCTGCTTGGAACCTCTCTTGTGCGCAACGGGCTTTTGGGCGAGATCGTCCACTGCCACGGCTGCTACGGACATTATCTGCCTTATGAGATCATTCCTGGTATAGAGGATCGCCACTACCGTCTGCGCAATTACCTCACACGTAATTGCGAAAACTATCCCACCCACGAGCTGGGACCTATTGCAAAGCTGCTCAATATAAACCGGGGAAATCAGATGCTCTCCTTAGTCTCCGTGGCATCCAAATCCGTGGGGTTGCAGGACTATGTCAGGCGCAACGCCGAGAAATATCCTCACCTGGTAGGCAAAACCTTTGCCCAGGGGGACATCATCAACACCATCATCACCTGCGCTGACGGTTCTACCATCTCTCTGCGCCTGGACACCACGCTACCTCGCTCCTATGCAAGAGAGTTCACCGTACGTGGCACCGGCGGACTGTACGAGCAAAACACCAATCTCGTCTACCTGTACGGGGAAAAGGAGTATTGGGAGACCGATCAATATTACAAAGACAATCACAACAATGCCGCACGCTTTGAAAAGGACTATCTTCCCGCCGCATGGCAGGAGATCTCTCCCGAGGATATTGAGCGTGGCCACGGAGGAATGGATGCCATTGAGTTCCGTGTGTTTGTGGATGCTTTGAAAAACGGCACCGAAATGCCCATCGACGTCTATGACGCCGCCGCTTGGATGAGCATCACGGCACTCTCCGCTATGTCTATCGCACAAGGCGGCACGCCCCAAGCGATCCCGGATTTCACTAACGGAATGTGGACCGTCCGTCCTCCCAAGGACGTTTTAGAGCTTCCTAAGGTTAGTAAGTAAAAAGAAGATGTTTTTATAAGGGGAGGAGTTTCTTGAAAGAAATTCCTCCCCCACAAACCCTCTTGCTCCCCTTGCAAAAAAGCCGTCTCCTTTTCACCGGAGACGGCTTTTTTATTGTTTTTTCAATACGTGTTGCGTTTTTGAGGCTCTTTTGATCAGGAAATCGGCTCAAAGGCATCCGCTCCGTGCTTGCACCAGGGGCAGACAAAATCCTCGGGAAGCTCCTCGCCCTCGTAAACGTAGCCGCAAATCTTACAAACGTATCCTTTTTTCTTCTCCGTTTCCGCCTTTTTCGGCTTCACGGAGGAAAGGTATTCCGCATAAGTCAAGGGCTCTGCTTGGGACAGCGTCTCGGCTTGGGTCACGCTGGCAATGTAGACC
>JAFTMU010000149.1 GCA_017452215.1 Clostridia bacterium | reverse complement strand
GGTGAAGTTGACACCGAACGCCAGGGCGCAACGGTAGATAAAGGCGAAGTTGAGGTCGCTCTCTCCGTTTTCGCACGCCAGATATTCCTCCACGGAAACGTCGGTCTTTGCCGCCATCTCCTCGGGAGTATAACGGGTGATCTCACGAAGCTCACGAATACGCTCCGCCATCTCCCGTATCTTAAAATCAAGTCCGCTCATTTGTTTCATCGTTTTTTCTCCGTTTCCGGGACGAAAAAGCACTCGCCCCAAAGTGAAAATAACTTTGAGACGAGTGCGATCACACCCGCGGTACCACTCAAATTGCGGAAAAGCTCCGCCGCTCTTGAAGCCAAACAGCCTCTATGCCTTTACGCAGCAATCACGGAAGGGTTCTACTCAGATCAAGTCCTTTCTTCCCTTCGGCTCGGAAGCTACCGACACAAGCGCAGTCTGTTGGCTCGCACCAAACGCCAACTCTCTGAAAGACTTTACCGCATATGTCCTCTTCGTCAATGCCTTTATAATTAGAATGAAATTATTTTACCATAACTTTGGTGATTTGTCAAGGGTTTTTTCCGATTTTTTGTCGGAATTTTTCTCCTGTCAAAGCTTATTTCTTTGGATCTTTCCGCTGATGGTTTTGGGAAGCTCGTCACGGAACACTACCACACGGGGGTACTTATAGGGAGCGGTGTGCTCCTTAACGTAATTTTGGATCTCTTTTTTGAGCTCCTCTGTGGGCTCGGTGCCCTTGGTCAGGACGATAGACGCCTTGACGATCTGTCCTCTGACCTCGTCGGGAACGGCAGATACGCCGCATTCCAATACGTAAGGCAATTCCATGATGACGCTTTCAATCTCAAAGGGACCGATGCGGTAGCCCGAGGATTTGATCACGTCGTCTACACGTCCCACGTACCAATAGAAGCCGTCCTCGTCACGCCATGCGGTGTCTCCCGTATGGTACATGCCGTCGTGCCATACCTCCCGTGTCTTTTCTTCGTTCTTGTAATACCCTGCAAAGAGACCGCAAGGAACCTTTTTATCGGTGCGGACCACGATCTCGCCCGTTTCACCGTCGGCGACGGGATTGCCATCGGGATCGACAATGTCAACATCGTACAGAGGGACCGGCTTACCCATAGAGCCGATCTTGTGAGTGCCGCCCATGAGATTGGCAATGGTCAGGGTCAGCTCGGTTTGTCCGAAGCCTTCCATGATCTGCAGTCCCGTTGCCTTTTCAAATTGACGGTAGACCTCGGGGTTCAGCGCTTCCCCTGCGGTGGTCATATGCTTGATGGAGGAGAGATCGTACTTGGAGATATCCTCCTTGATCAGCATACGGAGCATGGTGGGAGGTGCGCAGAAGGTGGTGATGTTATATTTTGCAAACATGGGGAGGATCTCGGCGGCGTCAAAGCGGTCGAAATCATAGGTAAAGACGGCTGCCTCGCAGAGCCACTGACCGTAGAGCTTGCCCCACAGCGCTTTTCCCCATCCCGTTTCGGAGATGGTAAAGTGGAGTCCGTCCTCATGGACGCCGTGCCAATATTTTGCAGTCGGGAAATGCCCGAGAGCATACTTATAGCTATGCGCTGCGATCTTGGGATATCCCGTGGTGCCCGAGGTAAAGAACATCAGCATTAGATCGTCACCCTTGGGCGTTTCCTCGGTGCGGTAATAGTGAGCGCTGAACAGAGGAAATTCCTCGTCAAAATTGCGCCAGCCCTCACGCTCACCGCCGACGAGCACCTTGGTTTTGAGGGTGGGACAGCTTGCCTCGGCAAGCTCCACCTGATGCGCTACGTCGCCGTCGGCGGTACAAATGATCGCACTGACGTCAGCTGCATTGAAGCGATACTCGAAATCGTGAGCTTGCAGCTGATTGGTAGCGGGAATGACGATAGCGCCCAGCTTGTGAAGTCCCAGGATCGCAAACCAGAATTGGTAGTGGCGTTTGAGAACCAGCATGACTCTGTCACCCTTTTTGATACCCATGGACTTGAAGTAGTTTGCGCACTGCGCCGATTTGCGCTTCATATCGTTGTACGTAAAGCGTCGCTCGGTCTTATCCTTGGAAAGGTGGATCATCGCCAGCTTATCGGGATCCTTTTTGGCGATGGCGTCCACCACGTCGAATGCAAAGTTGAACTGATCCTCGTTGTGGATCTCGATGGATTTGAGGAGTCCCTTTTCATCCTCGACGGTGGAAATGAATTTGTCACAGACAAGCTCCTTGTGCTTTGCTCTCTTGGGGAAAAGCGTATCACGAACCACTGTTTCCTTTTCGTTCTCGCCGGGAAGAACGACTGCTACAAAGAGGCAATCCTCGCCGTCGATGGCGATCATACCGTGAGGGGTGGAGCTGTTGTAATAAATGCTGTCTCCCTCACCCAGATATTCGACGTTGTCGCCGATCTGAATTTTCAGTCTTCCCTTCATGACCATATCGAACTCCTGTCCGGAGTGCTTGGTCAGGTGAATGGGCTTGTGCTGCAAGGACTCGTTGTATTCATAGCGAACCCAATAAGGCTCGGCGATCTTTTTGCGGAACATGGGAGCCAGATTGGAGATCTCGATACCGTCCTCCTTGGCAGTTTGCTGTCCCTGCCCACGGCGGGTAACGGTATAGGAGGACAGATGCGCACTGCGTCCCTCCAAAAGATCCGTAATACCAATACCGAACGCCAAGGAGCATTTGTGAATAAAGGTAAAGGGGAAATCCAGCTCTCCGCTTTCATAGCGGCGATATTCCTCTACGCTTACCTCTGTTTTTTGCGCCATGGTCACTTCGTCAAGATCGAAGATCTCCCGCATCTCTCGGATACGTTGCGCAACCTCTACCAGCTTGTTTGCTTCTACTGTTGCCATGTTTTTTCCTCCTTTGGCTAAAAAAAGACACACCCGTCTCAAATTATTCTTTGAGACGGGTGTGATTATACACTCGCGGTACCACTCAAATTGCAACTAACGTTGCCACTCTCGGAATCTATCAATTCCTATGCATTTACGCAGCAATCACGGGAGCACTC
>JAFTMU010000148.1 GCA_017452215.1 Clostridia bacterium | reverse complement strand
TCCCGAGGTGGGGTATATTGGTAGGGGCGATTCACGAATAGCCGCCGCAAGGGAGTAAGAGACTTTAAAACGGGCGATTCGTGAATCGCCCCTACAAGGTTGGGTGAACAACGTACGAAACGAAATCTTACAGTCACCGCACAAACGGATGGCGCAGAGCAGTTACAGATCAATTTTTATATACCCCACGTTAAAAAGCTTTTGAGGAGGGGTACGGGGGAGGAACTTTTCTCGAAAAGTTCCTCCCCCGTAAAAAATCCTATTACTTATTTTTCGGTTTGAAGTATTGGTAGAGGTTGCAGGGGATCATGCCGTTATAGAGCTTGCGGATCTTGTCGGCACGCATTCCGTAGTGGCGTTCAAATTGGGGATGAGAGGTGATGATATAGATCTGCCACGGGGAGAGGTCGGCGAATGCTTTCCCCATCTCACGGTAGAGTGCTTCTGCTTCCTTTGGAGTCATCAAACGCTCGCCGTAGGGCGGGTTGCAGACCACGGTGCCACGTCTTCCCTCGGGCTTTTGTATCTTGCGCACGTCGGCGCAAAAAATGTTCATATGCTCCTCCACGCCTGCACGCAGGGCGTTTTCGTAGACTACGTCAAGGATATCCTCGTCGATATCAGATGCCCAGACCTCGTATTGACTGTCTCGGCGGATCGCCGCCTCTGCTGCTTCTCTTGCCTCGTTCCAAAAAGGGGTAGGGATTTGGGGGAAGGCTTCGCCTGCGAAGCCTCTGCCAAGTCCCGGTGCCTTGTTGGCAAGGATCAGCGCCGCCTCGATGGCGATGGTGCCCGAGCCGCACATGGGATCCCAAAAAAGGACGTCCTCACGGGGACGGGAGGTCAGCGCCAAGGCTGCCGCTAAGGTCTCCCGCAAGGGTGCGGGGCCTGCGGCGGGACGGTAGCCACGCTTGTGCAGAGGAATCCCCGAGGTGTCGATCATCAGGCTTGCTTTATCCTTGAACAGGAAAAATTCGATCTGGTATTTGACACCGCTCTCGGTGAACCATTTGGTGTGATAATGAGAGGTAAGGCGATCCACGATGGCTTTTTTGATGATGCTTTGGCAATCGGGGACGGAATAGAGCTTGCTTTTGATGGCGTGCCCCTTGACGGGGAAAGCGTCATTTTTGCCGATCCATTCCTCCCATGGCAGCGCTTTGACGCCGTCAAAAAGCTCTGTGAAGCTCACGGCGGGGAAGGCACCGATCTCGACGAATACGTGCTCGGCGCAGCGCAGGGAAAGGTTGGCTCTTGCAACGTCGACGGGGGCCCCTTTGAAAAAGACACGGCCGTCCATGGTCTCAGTGCGCTCCAATCCCAGAGCGTCGATCTCCTCACCCAATAATTTTTCCAAACCGAAGAGGCAGGTGGCGACAAGCTGTAATTTCATAAATACTCTCCAAAAAGTTGATGGGTTCATTATACTATTTCGTCGAAAAAATGTCAAGGAGGGTATTGCAATTTTTTTCGGAATCGTGTATAATATATTATTATATTTCCAAAAACCAAAGTTCATGCGAACGGAAAGGACCAATGCTATGAATAAAATG
>JAFTMU010000147.1 GCA_017452215.1 Clostridia bacterium | reverse complement strand
GTGGGGCTGCCGCCTCTGACAATGTGTGCAAAGCGTGCAAATTTGGTCTCGACACCCGTCTCTGCCTGGATCTTCTTTGCCAGCGTCTCGGCATAGGGGCTTCCGTCGGGGTTGAACATTCCCTCGGAGACCACTACGATCATGCCTCTCTTGCCTGCACGGCGCAAAGCAGCGATCTTTTCGATTGCCGCCTTTTCATCAAAGGGAACCTCGGGAACAGCCACTGCCACAGCGCCCGTGGAAATAGCCGCATACAGTGCGATCTGTCCGCAATCACGTCCCATGACCTCGACTACGTTCAATCTCTCGTGAGACTCGCAGGTATCCCGCAGGCAATCGATCATTCCGATGGTGGTGTTGATGGATGTATCCAATCCAATGGTATAGTCGGGTGCAGTGATATCGTTATCGATAGTTCCGGGAAGTCCCATAGAGGGGAAGCCTGCACGGGTCATATCGGTAGCGCCACGGAAGGTACCGTCTCCGCCAATGCAAACCAACGCCTCGATACCGTTCTTGCGGCAGGTAGCAACGGCTGCGTCAATGCCCTCCTTGGTTTTGAACTCGGGGCAACGGCTGGAATAGAGGAAGGTTCCTCCAAGGCTGACCGCATTGCTGACCGATTGCTGCGTCATGGGGACGAGATCTCCGTTGATCAAGCCAGCGTAGCCGCCCTTGATACCTACGACCTCCATGCCCATGTCCAATGCACGGTTGACCACCGCTTTTACACAGGCGCTCATGCCCGGAGCGTCACCGCCCGAGGTGAGAACGCCGATTTTTTTGAATGTTGCCATTTTTCTCTCTCCTTTTGATTTTCCCAAATCATCCTGAACTTTCACAGTACTTTATATTGTAATATATTCTCCTCGAAAAATCAATAGATTATTCGATATTTTTAGAAGATTTTGTTAAATTTTTATCTTTTTCGGAGCAAACGAAAAGGGGCTGTGGCAAATTTTTGTTTGCAACAGTCCCTTTTACGTATTTTTCTTTTACTGTGCCTTGAGCGCCAAGTCCAACCAGATAAGGCCTATGCTGAAAGCGTCGTACAGACCTTCCTTTTTCCCCTGCTTGATGATCTTGTTGGGGTCCTTGGAGTCAATGACCTGAATAAAGACGTCCTTGGGAAGCTTTTTGCCGTCTACCTCCTTGTAGGACATGATTTCAAGCACCAGAATGCATTTTTCGCTCATATCGCCGTAGCAGATGGTATTGCCCTCACGCACCAGCGGTTTATCTAAATATTCGAGATATTTCCCCTCGACCAGCGGTCTTGTCTCTGCGGACATAATCTTTCCTCCTGTATTCCTGTATTCACGCATTATCATCTATTACTATCATACCATGTTTTTACAAAAAAGTCAACGGGTATTGACAAAAGTTTTTGCACTTGGTAAAAAATTATACTAAATGGCGCAAGGAAGCAAGGATCTCCTCCAGCTCCTCAAGGGTGCACGCCTGCATAACGGCGTTTCTTGCCGCCGCAGCACCTCTCTCCCCGTGCAGATACCAGGACAGATGCTTGCGAGCCTCGGACACACCCACACGCTCTCCCTTTTCGGCAACCAGCCCCTTGGCATGCTCCAAGGCAAGCTCCAACCGTTGCTCCCACGTAGGGGGCGTATATTCCCGATGCTCCATGGCGGCATGGATCTCCGAAAAGATCCACGGATTTCCCTGTGCGCCACGGGCGACCATGATCCCATCACAGCCTGTCTCCCCAAGCATACGGAGGGCGTCCGAGGCAGAAAAGATGTCTCCGTTCCCCACGACGGGGATCGACACCGCCTCCTTGACCGCACGAATGATCTCCCAATCGGCTTTCCCCGTGTACATCTGCTCTTTGGTACGGCCGTGGACGCAAATCATAGCAGCGCCTGCATCCTCCATACGTTTTGCAAATTCCACGGCGTTGACCGAGGAGGCATCCCAGCCCGCACGGATCTTTACCGTGACAGGAGCTTTGACTGCTTGGCACACACTGCGAACGATCTCTGCGGCAAGGTGGGGATCCTTCATCAACGCACTCCCCTCGCCGTTTCCCACGATCTTTGCCATGGGGCATCCCATGTTGATATCGATGACCGAGGGTGGGACCTCGCT
>JAFTMU010000146.1 GCA_017452215.1 Clostridia bacterium | reverse complement strand
TCCGTCAAGTCTCCGACGTAAAGAATGTCAACCTGATTCTCGGTGACACCGGGATATTTTTCGGAAAAGGTCAGCTGGCTTTGATCCTTGAGCTCTGCCTTTCCAAGCTCGCCCTTGCCAAGAGCGGTAAGCGCTGCGCTGACACGGGTGTAGTACTCGTCCTCGGTGAGAAACTCTACGTAGAGATCGGAGCTAAATTTGGATTTGGTAATCGCACTCAAAGCCTCCTCTACCTCGTCGGCAATCGTTTCACTGACCTTTGCGTCGGTGACCACCCACATCTTTAAGGCAATATTGTCCTTGGATGCTTCGTCTGCGATGTCGTCCTGAACATCCTGCTCTGTTTGTTCGGAGCATGCCGTCAAGCCCAGTGTCAACACCATAACAAGGCAAAGAAGCAAGCTGATCAATCTCTTTTTCATGTTGAATCCTCCCAGATCTTGCGTGCTTCCAAAAGCGGAAGCGAGCTACATTTTTACCACTATATTGTACACCTTTTTTATATTTTTGTCAAGTGAATTTTTTGTAACAAACGGAGTTTGAAAGGGCGAGAATCCTCTTTCGTACACATTGCGTTCACAAGTGGTTTATATTATGCACAAAAAGCACTGCTCTTTTTGTGTCACTTTGCCTTTTCGTAAAGCATTGTGCACAGAATAAAACAGTGCTTTTTGTTGAATCAAACCAAAAAAATTATTCCATGAAGCCCTTTAAATGTCTTGCACGGCTGGGGTGGCGAAGCTTACGCAACGCCTTTGCCTCGATCTGACGGATACGCTCTCTGGTGATATCGAACTCCTTGCCCACCTCCTCGAGGGTACGGGTACGGCCGTCATAAAGTCCGAAGCGGAGCTTGATAACGTGCTCCTCACGGGGAGTCAAGGTATGCAGCTGACGCTCCAGCTCCTCACGGAGGATGTTCGTGGAGGTTGCCTCTGCGGGAGAGGGGGTATCGTCATCGGGAATGAAATCGCCCAAGTGGCTGTCCTCCTCCTCGCCGATGGGGGTTTCAAGAGAAACGGGGTCCTGTGCGATCTTCATGATCTCACGAACCTTTTCGGCGCTCATGGAGATACGCTCGCCGATCTCGTCGGCGGTAGGCTCTCTGCCGTTCTCCTGCAAAAGCTGACGGGAGACACGGGAAACCTTGTGAATGGTCTCCACCATGTGCACGGGAATACGAATGGTGCGTGCCTGATCGGCAATGGCACGGGTGATCGCCTGGCGGATCCACCAGGTGGCGTAAGTGGAAAACTTATAGCCCTTGGTATAATCGAACTTATCCACTGCCTTCATCAATCCCATGTTACCCTCTTGGATCAGATCAAGGAAGAACATTCCTCTGCCAACGTAGCGCTTGGCAATACTGACAACAAGACGAAGGTTTGCCTCGACCAGCTCGGTCTTTGCATCCTCGTCACCTGCCATCATGCGCTCCGCCAGCTCCTTTTCACGCTCGGTATTAAGAAGCGGAACTCTGCCGATCTCCTTGAGATAGAGACGGACGGGATCATCGATCGCCAGACCCTCCTGCTCGAGGATCCGCTCCATATTCTCTGCCGCTCCGAAGGATTCCACCTCATGCTCGATGGCGTTCATTTCCTCATTGGAAAGGTCGTCACCGTCAAAGGCGATCCCATTGTCCTCCAGGGTCTCGTAGAGCTTATCGATGCTCTCCGCATCAAAGTCCATCTCCTCGATCGCCTCGTCGAGATCGGAGGCGGAAAGCTTGCCCTTTTTGCCTTTTTCGATCAGCTCATTGACGTCAAGGGGCTTTTTTTCGGGTTCCCCTTCGGGAGCAGACGATTCATTGTTTTCCTCTGCAATTACGGGCTCCTCTTGCAAATTATCTTCTCTTACTTCTGTCTCTTTCATTGCGTATCAGCCTTTCCTTTATGTAAATTCGCTTTCTTGTTTCTTAAATATTCCAATCGGGCGCTGAGGTCGCCCTCCTGTAACGTTTGCATCCGTTGCGCATCTCTGAGCGCCTCTGTTGCCGAGCGGAACACCTCGGGACCGTTGTGAGAGAGCTGCTGTCTTGCCATCTCGCACCGCTCGATCCTTCCTACCTCGTCGGGAGAAAACCGCATGCCGAGCAATTCGAAGCGAAATCCCGAGGGGGATTCGTGCAGCCGCATGATCTCCTCAAAGACGCTGCGGTGAAACTCGGTAACAAAATTCTCTGCCGTCAGCTCTACTTCCCCCGCAGAAACCGCATTACGGTATTCCTCGTAGATCAGAAGCAAGCCGATGACTGCCTCCTCTGCCGAGGATGCCCTTGGCGATTTTGCGGAATCGGGGTTGATGCGGTCCCCGAAATTTTTGAGCGTGGCTTCGGCTTCCCTGCTCTGTTTTCTGCGGATGTCTTTGATCCTCTTACTTCGTATCTGCTCCACTGAATTGGTCAAAACGTCTACCGGCATATTCAACGCCGTGGCGGCTTGCGCCGTATATACTCGCCTTTCAATGGGGGAATGGTACTCGGAGATCAAGGCACAAAGCTCCTTGGACGCTTTGATCTTTTCCGTGGAGACTGTCAGATCGTGTGCGGAAAGGATCGCATCCATTTTGTGGTCGAAGCCCGTGCGGCTCTCGGTCAGCGCCCTGCGGAATCGCTCGGCACCGAATTTGGTGATATATTCGTCGGGGTCCTTGGCTCCCGTGAGCTTTAAGACCCTTACCTCGATTCCCACCTCTCCAAGCAGGCGCATCGCCTTGTTGGCGGCGTTTTGTCCCGCTTCGTCGGAATCGTAGGAAATGATGACCTTTTTGGTATACTTGGACAGGACTCTTGCGTGCTCGGGGGTGATCGCCGTGCCCAAGGTGGCAACGGCGTATTCAAAGCCTGCCGCATGGAGAGCAATGACGTCCATGTATCCCTCGCACAAAAGCATTTGCTCGGCACAGACACCCTTGGCATAGTTGAGTGCAAACAGGTGCTTGCTTTTTTTGAAGGCGGGGGTATCGGAGGAGTTGAGATATTTGGGCTTGGAATCGTCCAGGACTCTGCCGCCGAATGCCACCACGTTGCCGGAGGTATCGATAATGGGAAACATGACACGGTTACGGAAAATATCGTACACGTTGCCGTTTTTTTGGCTACGTGCGCAAAGATACGCCTCTACCAATTCGTCATCGGTATACCCTTTTTGATGCATATGGCGTCGGAGCATTCCGAAATCGTTTGGCGCATAGCCAAGCCCGAAATGCTTGATGGTTGCCTCACTCAAGCGTCTGTTCTTCTTGAAATACTCCATTCCCGCCTGCCCGTATCGGGGGTCGAATAGACATGCACGGAAAAATCTTGCCGCCTCCAGGTTCATTTCCAAAACACGCTTGCGAGGCGTGGTCCTGTCGGTAGCTTGTCCCCCGCTATCCTTTGGCATGGGGAGACCCGCACGGTTGGCAAGCGCCTCCACCGCCTCCATGAAATCCATGTTCTCTGCCTTTTGCATGAACGTAATCACGGAGCCGCCTGCCTGGCAGCCAAAGCAATAGAAGATCCTTTTTTGCGGTGAGACGGTAAAGGAGGGGGTCTTTTCGTTATGGAAGGGGCATCTGCCCACGTAGTTGGCGCCCGTGCGCTTGAGAGTGACGTATCTGCCGATAAGCTCCTCGATGTCGGTGCGCTCCACAACCTCTTGTATGAAATTTTCGGGAAGCCGCATCCAATCACCTGCCCTCTCTTGTTTTTGCGGTTTTAATTACTCCACACGTGGGGAATAAAGAGCTTTTTATAGGTCTCGATAGCATAGCGATCGGTCATGCCCGACAAAAAATCGCACACGCACCGCTCGACGCCCTCCTCCTCTACGTTGCGGAAATAGGTCTCGGGCATCTGGTCTGGATTTTTGACGAAATAGCGGAACAGCTGCCCCAAAAGCTCGTGCGCCCGTCCGTCCTCGGACTTTGCCACGGGGCTTGTATATACGTTTTCAAACAGGAAGGTACGCAAGGCATCGGTTGCCTGCCATACCTCGTCTGCCATTTTGATCTCATTTTTGTCGGCGCTTGCTTGAATAATGGAGCCTACCATGGTATTGATGCGCTTGCTATGGGTCTCGCCCAGCACCTCTCTTAGCTCCTTCGGGATCTCCTCGGTACAGAGGATCCCCGCACGGCAGGCGTCGTCAATATCGTGATTGATGTATGCGATACGGTCGGCAAATTTGACGATGACGCCCTCCAGGGTCGCCGCCATATGCTTGCCCGTATGATTGACGATGGCATCACGAACCTCCCACGTCAGATTCAGTCCTGCGCCGTTGCGCTCCAATTTTTCCACCACACGGAGACTCTGCTTGTAGTGAGTGAAATCCTTGGAATACAGCTCCTGCATGGCGTACTCGCCGGAATGACCGAAGGGAGTATGTCCCAGATCGTGTCCCAGCGCTGCCGCCTCGGTGAGATCCTCGTTGAGCCGCAGGGCTCTTGCAATGATGCGGGCGATCTGTGTGACCTCCAGCGTGTGGGTCAGGCGAGTGCGGTAGTGGTCGCCCTTAGGGGCTAAAAATACCTGCGTCTTGTTCATCAGGCGGCGGAAGGATTGACAGTGAATGATGCGGTCACGGTCCCTTTGGAACTCAGTTCTGATGTCACTGGGCGCAATGGGATTTTCCCTCCCCTTGGTGCTTGAAGTCAAGCAAGCGTATGGAGAGAGCGTTTGCTTTTCACGCTCCAGAAAGATTTCGCACATATTTTTCATAATATCACCGCCCTTGCGTATATTTTTGCTCTTACGATAATAAAATACGCAAAAAATCGCAAATATACTTTTTTTGAGATATTTTTATAAAGCAGATGTCTTTTTTTGTCCTTCAACGGTAATCGAAGCGATTGCCCTTCACGGTGGGAGCGTCACTTCCGTTGCTGATCTCACGGATCCTGGTGCAAAGCTCCTCCACCACGGTATTCTTCACGGCAAAGCTTACGGTAACACGGTCGGTAAACACCGTATCGTCGATCACTGCCCCGAAGCGAGGCAGCTCGGAAAGATATTTCTGATAATCGGAATAGGTGCAAGACAGTTCCATGACGGTGTACTGCTCGTAGGTGATGATATGCGCCGCCTCCAAAGCTAATTTTGCCGTATGAGAATAGGCTCTCACAAGTCCGCCCGCACCCAAAAGGATACCGCCGAAGTAGCGGGTGACCACGACCACGGCATCGGTGACGCCGGACTTGCGAATGGTATCCAGCACGGGAACGCCTGCCGTTCCCTGGGGCTCTCCGTCGTCGGAATAGCGGGCAACGATTTCCCCTTTTTGCAGATACGCCCAAACGTTATGACGGGCATCGGCATAGGCGCTTTTGATCCTTTTGATATGCGCCAGCGCTTCCTCCTCGCTTTTAACGGGAGCAGCGTGACCGATGAACACAGATTTCTTTTCGGTGAATTCTGCTTCTCCCTCTCCCTCTAACGTGGTATATAAAATTGGATGTTCGGTCATATCTCCTCCGTTTTTATTCTTCCTCGGGGTCTTGCCACCGAGGGTCGTACTGTCTGAGCATACCGTGGGTCTTGCGGTCAACGATCGCCGTGGCAAGGATCTCTTCCGCTCCGTATTCCACGTCCTCCACCGCCGCATTTTGATACAGGGTGTTCAACACGCCTGCACGGTTGTTGGGGATATGAAAAACCACACGCCGCTTGCCGCTCATGAGAAGTGCTTGCAGAGCGGTGAGTAATTGGTCAAGTCCCTTGCCTGTTTTGGCGGAAACGGCTACCGTTTGCACGTTTTCTTCGGATACGTCCACAGAAGCCCGAGAAAATTCCTCCGCCCCGAGATCGCATTTATTGAACACGTACAGGGTGGGCTTGCCCGAAGCGCCAAGCTCTCTCAAAAGTTCCTCGGTGACCTTGATCTGCTCGGGATGCTCCGGGTCGGAGGCGTCGATAACGATAATCAACGCATCGGCATATACTGCCTCGTCGAGAGTGGATTTGAATGCGTGAATGAGATGGTGCGGCAGCTTGCGGATGAAGCCAACGGTGTCGGTCAGAAGAACGCTTTCCCCATTGGGAAGCTCGTACTTGCGGGTAGTGGGATCAAGCGTGGCAAACAGCTTATCCTCCGCCAGAATACCTGCATTGGTCAAGGCGTTGAGCAAGGTAGACTTGCCTGCGTTGGTATACCCTACGATGGCGATCTTGGACAGCCCCGAGCGGTCTCTTGCGGCACGCATGGTGCGACGGTTACCCTCCAGCTCCTCCAATTCCGTCTCCAATGCGGTGATGCGACGGCGCATATGTCTGCGGTCGGTCTCCAGCTTGCTCTCACCGGGACCTCGGGTGCCGATACCGCCGCCCAAGCGGGAAAGCTCGGTGCCGTGCCCCGTGAGGCGGGGAGCGGTGTATTTCAGCTGGGCAAGCTCTACCTGTAATTTGCCCTCTTTTGTGGCGGCGTGCAGAGCGAAAATATCCAGAATCAGCATGGAGCGATCCAATACCCGAACCTCCTTGCCAAGATCCTCCTCCAGATTGCGGATCCGCGAGGGGGTCAGCTCCTCGTCAAAAACCACCAGCTCTATCCCGTTGTTCTCACACAGCTCTTTCAGCTCCGACACCTTGCCCGAGCCGCTGAGGGTGCGGGGATCGGGCTTATCCTTGTTTTGTATCATTTTTGCGAAGCTCTGACCGCCTGCCGTTTCCAAGAGACGCTCCAGCTCGCACAGACTTTTTTCGATTTGCAGGGCATAGCGGTCATCGGTACAAATACCGACCAATATCGCTTTATTTGCTTGGTATTCCATAAAAAACGACCTCCGTTATGAATGAAAAAGGGGCAAGCCAACCATGCAGCCTGCCCTTTTTTGCCAACAGAACCGAACCGTACCGATTACTTTTGGAAGGAAGCGATTCTCTTCTTGAACTTATCCACACGTCCGCCGGCGTCAACAAACTTTTGCTTACCGGTGAAGAAGGGGTGGCACTTGGAGCAAATTTCTACCTTGATCTCGCCGCCCTTGGTGGACTTGGTCTCTACGGTCTCGCCGCATGCGCATCTGATGATGCAGGTCTCGTAATTCGGATGGATTCCGTCTTTCATTGTCTTTTACCTCATTTCTTAATTTTGATGTTCTTTGACATCATTCCGCCAAAAAGGCGGCACACGGGTGTTATTATAGCATATAAAAATGAAAATTGCAATAGTTTTTTGAAATTTCTTTAAGAAAATTTTATTTTGTAGTATTCGGAATACTTGGAGACCTCGTTTTCCAGCCAATCAAACCCATATTTCTCTGCCAAGGTGGGGACATCGGAGAAGATATTGGTGCCAAGTCCGAGTCTCTCCCCCTCGATGGAGTACCCCATTGCGGCAAGAATGCTTGGGAACATATCAAGAGAGGTCCAAATGCGACGGTGGGTGGCTTCTTCGCTTACGGGCGTTGCCAAGGAATTGATAAAGCAGTTATAAATGGTGCGGTTGTAGGTATCGATGCCTTTGACCAGCTGTGTATCCATGCGGGGGTGGTCTCCCGTTACGATAATGGTAGTATTCTCGTAAAAATCCTGCTCCATGCACCATGCCACAAATTCGGAGACAAGACGGTCGGTGCAGGCGATGACGTTTTCCAGCTTGGTGGGAAATTCGTCCCCGCATTCGGTGCAGCGATAACCGCCCACGTGGTGGGTATCCACCGTGAGCATGGTGAAGTTGAAAGGCTTGTCACCCTTTGCAAGATTTGTGACCTCGTCCCTGGCGATATCGAACAAAATGCTGTCCTCATATCCCCACCAGACCTTATAATCCTCATCGATATAGCCCTTTTCGATGGCGGTATAATAGTCAAACAGCTTATAATTGCCGTGCTGAGTGAAATAAGCGTCTCTGCCTGCAAAGCCGATATCCGAGCCGCACAAAAACTCTTGCGTGTATCCCTTTTCCTCTAAAATATCCCCAAGCGCCGTAAGTCCGTTGACAAAGTTACCGTCCTTGCCAAGAGAGTTGTGTGCCTTTTCGCCAAAAATGGACAGAGAGAACGGCACGCCTGAGGTGGTGCCCATCAGGGCGCCCATGGTCCAGCTGGTGCCTGCGATGCTATGAAAGCCGCCGAGGGCTGCGCTGTCCGAAAAGCTGATATGCTCCTTTGCCAAAGCAGTGAGCCCGGGCATCAGATCATGCTCCTTTTGCGCACCGCCGTTGGATTGTAGATAGTAGGTGCTTTCCAGGCTTTCCACGTAGACGTAGATCAGATTTCTGGGCTTTCCGTCAATGTCCGTGATGGAAACACGGTTGGGATCTACGTAGTGATCGCTGTAAATGGTGGTATATCCCATGCTCTTGGCAATGTACTGGGGAATGCGGAACACGATGCAGGCAAAGCCTGCGGAGAAAAGGAACGCAACGACGCAAAGAAGTGCGCAGATGCGACGCAAAATACGGTATGTACGGGCGTGGGAGCGTGCATATTCCACCCGTCCCATTTTACGGCACAGAAGCCGCTCCTCTCTCGGATAGAGCAGAATCACTGCCGCCACGTACGCCGAAACGGACAGGATCACGGGCAAAAGGCAAGCCTCGAGGATCTGCGAAACGGTGCTCACACCTGTTCCTCCCAAGGGGGAGAGCAAGGTATAGAGCAGCTCTCCGAACTCCATGCTGAAGGTATTTTGATACCAGACCGCCAAGGCGGTGAGAATGCTTGCAAGGGTCCAGAGAATTCCGAGAAGGATCGACAGGATCAGATATCCTGCGATGCTCTTTCTTTTTTGCTTCTTTTTCATTTTCGTTCTCCTTGATATTTATTGCTTCCATTATAACATGAAATGCAGCGTTGAGAAGTGTCCCGAGAAAAAAATTAAAAAACTGTTTTCATTTAAAGAAAGCAATTTGGGGAGAGAGGCGCACGGTGCATCTCTCCCCCAAAAGCAGATCAGCTATTCAATAAGGATCACTTCAATTCCACGACGGTGACTCCCCCATCCCCTTCGCCGTACTTACCCAAGCGGAAGGTAGCGACACGGCGGTCGGTCCTGAGCCTTTGCCACAGGGCGTTTTTGAGCGCTCCCGTGCCCTTGCCGTGGATCAGGCGAACCTTGGAGAAGTTTGCCATGATCGCCTCGTCCAGATATTTATCCACCTCTTGCCAGCCCTCGTCTCCAAGCAAGCCTCTGAGGTCGATCTCGTCACGGAAATCCCGATTGACCTTGGCGTGAAACTCGGAGGCGGGCTTTTTTTGCTTGCCGCTGATATACTGGGGTTTTTCCTCAATAAGCTGCAGATTGGAAAGCTTGGTTCGGGTTTTGAGAATGCCAGCCTGCACCAAGACGCTTCCGCTCTTATCGGGCGTTTCCAAAAGAATGCCCTCTTTGTCAATGTTGACGATATAAACCTTGTCTCCGCATTTGAGGTCTCTGGGGAGAACGTATTTTTCGTTCTTCTTTTCCTCTACGGGATTGACGGTCTCCTCGCTTATGCGGATCTCACGGCGCACTGCCCGCCTTGCCTCGTCCAGCTCTTTGGCAAGTCTGCCTGCTTCCTCTGCCTTTTTCGCCTTTTCCAGCTGTGCAAACACAAACTCACTGGAGGCTCTTGCGCTATCCAGCATT
>JAFTMU010000145.1 GCA_017452215.1 Clostridia bacterium | reverse complement strand
CTCTCGGCGATCACAGATGCTATCTGGAAGGACGTGGAAAGCGGCAATTCCCTTGCCGCCGCCTTCGCACTGGCAGAGAGACGACGAGTGGTAGCGGAGGAAAAGGCAACGCTACTGAACAAAGCAAACAGAGAACGCTCCGCAGGAGCTATGCGCAATGCGCAGAACGACTATTTCTCTCCCGACGAGGTGCGTGCCATGTCCAGTACCGAGGTGCGCAAAAACTATCAAAAAATCATGCGTTCTATGCAAAATTGGCACTAATTCTAAAATAAGAATAAGAATTATTTCAAAAAGAAAGGAAAATAAAAAATTATGGCTATTAAAAACTTTATTTCTACCGTTTGGAGCGAGCATCTTTATCAGGAGTTGGGCAAGAAGTACATCGCTGTTGCCCACTGTAACCGTGACTTTGAGGGTGATATTAAGGAGCAAGGTAGCGTAGTGCGCATTTGCGGTCTTGACAACGTTACTGTCTCTCCTTATACCAAAAACGCCAACATGGAGGCTCCCACTGCTCTTTCGGATAACTACCGTGAGCTTGTAATCGATCAAGCCAAGTACTTCAATTTCCAGATTGACGATATCGACCGTGCGCAAAGCTCTCCCAAACTGATGGAGCTTGCGATGAAGAATGCGGCAAATGCTTTGGCTGATGACGCCGACAAATATATTTTCAGTCTTCATCCTCAGATTTCCGCCTGCTGGGACAGCTACGACACCACCGCTGAAAACATCATTGAAACGTTGATTGACGCCCGTACCGCTGTGATGAAAAACAGCTCCTGCGAGCCCTCCGATCTCGTGATCGAGGTCTCTCCCGAGATTGGCGCTATGATCCTCAAGGGAAAGATCGGGCTTGCCACCGACAATACCGACGCCTTGGAAAAGGGGTGCATCGGCTCTATTGGCGGTTGTAAAATCTACGTTTCCAACAACATCCAAACGGTTGCCGATGAGGAAGGAATCCAGCATAAGTGCTTCGTGCGAACCAAGCGTGCCATTGCCTTTGCAGAGCAGCTTTCCGAGATCGATGCATATCGCCCCGAGCTGCGCTTTGCAGACGCTGTCAAGGGCTTGCATCTGTACGGTGCAAAGCTGGTCTACCCCAAAGAGGCAATGCTCCTGAACCTCAACGTGATTGACCGTTCCGAGGAATGATGATGAGATGCCGGGAAATTTTTGATGCGGCGATACGAGTTGTTTGCGAGGACGTTACCTCCACGGAGGGACTTGAGGATTACGCTGATCGGGCACCTTATTTGCTCGCCACATTCCTGAGTCAGTGCGCTCCCATTGACAAACGTTACCGCAAGGTCAACGGGCTTTCACCCGTTACATACGAGGAAACTGCTGCGGTAAACATGGAGGCTGACTTCCCCCTTTGCTCTGTATTTTTTCCTGCTGCGATCTATTATCTTTCAGCAATGCTGGTCATTGATGAGAGCGAGACGTTGAGTGATAAATTCTTTTCGCTCTACACTGACGCCATCGTTTCGATTCAAGCCGACCTTGCTTGTATGCAAGAGCAGATCGTTGACCGTTACGGATTGAACAAGTAACGGTTGGGGGTGTTTCAAATGCGGGTTCGCATTTGAGACACCCCCTGAATTTATTCTGTTGTTAAGGCTTTAAATGCCGAGCGGATCTCGCTGATGGAATACCCGTATCGGGAAAGAAAGGCAATGGCTCGGCGTTGCTCGTCACGGTCCTCGGGCACGCCTCCATAGTGCTTTTTGATCAGAGTAGCACAGTTTTGTTCAAAATCCACCTGCCGCAAAAGCTCGTCCAAGCCCTGCATTGCCTCGTCGGCGTATCCCCGACTCCAAAGATGGGTGCGAATCCGTTTGGATCCCCAAAGCTTACGCAAGCACCTTTCTACCTCTCTGCCAAGGTCTCGCTCCTCATTGATCAAGCCTGCTTGCTCCAACCGACAGGCGGCGGAAAGTGCTACGTCCCGCTGATATCCTCTTTGCACCAGCTTTCGGGAGAGTGCCTGTACGGAATTGGCACCGAAGGAAAGCAGATACTCCCCCGTGCGCAGGGCGTTGCAAAGTTGCGATGCCTCTTCCAATTTATCATATTCCTCCTCGGAAATGATGCCTCGGGTAGGCTTTAACTCACAGTACTGCTCGGTAGTTAAGATAAGACTTTTTTGCTCCTTGTGTTCCCCATTTTCAAGGAGCACCTGTAAGAGCACCTCGGTGCCCTCGTGCTGGGCACGCAGGGAGCACACGGTGATGGTGAGAGGCATGGATGCGGACAGTGCGGTTGGATTATTCGTCGTCCTCACCGCCATCCGAGAGGCGCAGATCGAAATCGTCGCCGTCATCCTCCTCGTCGAGCTCGAAATCCTGATCCATGCTCATCTTGGCTTCCTCGCTCATACGGCGCACCTTGTCCTCGATCTCCTTCATCATTTCGGGGTTGCTTTCGATCAGCTTGCGGATATTCTCCTTGCCCTGACCGATGCGCTCCCCGTTATAGGAGAACCAGGAGCCGCTCTTTTTGATGATATCCAGAGCGATTGCGAAATCAAGGATCTCGCCTGACAGGGAGATTCCCTTGCCGTAGAGGATATCAAACTCTGCCACACGGAACGGAGGTGCCACCTTATTCTTGACGATCTTACACTTAACGTGATTGCCGTAGACGTCATTGCCATCCTTGAGCTGCTCGGTCTTGCGGATATCGATACGGACGGAGGCGAAGAATTTGAGGGCTCTGCCGCCGGGGGTGGTTTCGGGGTTGCCGTAAATGACGCCCACCTTTTCACGGATCTGGTTGATGAAGATGACCACACAGTTGCTCTTGGAGATGACGCCCGAGAGCTTACGCATCGCCTGGGACATCATTCTTGCCTGCACGCCCACCATGGATTGCCCCATGTCACCCTCGATCTCCTGTCTGGGAACGAGAGCAGCCACCGAGTCGATGACGATGGCGTCCACAGCGCCCGAGCGAGCCAGCGCCTCGCAGATCTCCAGGGCATCCTCGCCGCAATCGGGCTGGGAAACGAGAAGCTCATTGATATCGACCCCCAGCGCCTTGGCGTAGACGGGATCGAGAGCGTGCTCGGCGTCAATGAAGGCTGCCGTGCCGCCGATCTTCTGTACCTCGGCGAGGATGTGGAGCGCCACGGTGGTCTTACCTGAGGATTCGGGACCAAAGATCTCCACAATTCTTCCTCTGGGAACACCGCCGATACCCAGGGCAAAATCCAAGGAGAGAGAACCTGTGTGAATTGCCTGGATCTCCATGTGGGAATTTTCACCGAGCTTCATAATAGAGCCCGCACCGAAATCACGCTCAATCTGGGTCATTGCGGTTTTGAGCGCCTGCTTTTTGCCTGCGTCGTCCAAGCCCACGGGGACGGCGGTTTTTGTCTTTTTAGAGGTTGCCATGTGATCGTTTCCTTTCTTGCGGCAATGCCGCTTTGGTCGTTATTGGAATTCGTTGCCCCCATTATACAACACTTTTCCCTCTTTGTCAAGTGGGTTTTGGAATATATTTTTCCGTTTTTGGTATTTTATTTGGCATTTTTGAGTTTTGAGTGCTGATGTTTGAATTGAATTTTCCAAAAGAGAACCCCCTGCGGCAATGCCACAGGGGTTCTGCAAAAAATATTTGTTGTGTTCATTTCTGCGCCCTCTCCGTCACAGCTTACGCTGTGCCACCTCCCCCATGGTGGGAGGCAAGGT
>JAFTMU010000144.1 GCA_017452215.1 Clostridia bacterium | reverse complement strand
GGCGTGGATTCTGCAATCGCCGCAACATCCAAAAATTCATCTTTTTCAAGCCATTTCTTTTTTTCTACGAACTCATTTTCAAGCAGAGCTATCATAGCGTATCCACCGCCAAAGGTGAATAGCCCAATCTTTAACATTGTCAAAAACAGATTAAGATGTTGCTTCATTTAACTCCTCTTTTTACATCATCATTTTTTTATTTACCGATAAAATTATTATACCATGCTTTTACGAATATTTCAACGGTTCAAAAATTAAAAGGCTGACCGCTGTCAGCCCTTTTAAATATGATATCAACCGAAAATAAACCAGAAATAAAGGTATGCAGGGAGGATTGCTGCCAAGGTGAACGGAATACCGATGCGGAAAAAATCCTTGTTTTTTACCGTATAGCCCTCTTTTCTCAAAATGCCGATACCCGTAATATTTGCCGAGGCGCCAATGGGAGTGCAGTTGCCTCCAAGGGTGGCACCCGACAAAAGCCCAAAATACAAAAGCGTTGGATCAATTCCCAATGCGCCTGCAAGTCCCGTGACAACGGGCAGCATGGTTGCAACATACGGGATATTATCTATGAATGCGGAAATCAAAACCGACGCCCACACGATCACTGTATACAGCCAGAACACGTTGCCGCCGCCAAGCTGAGCAAGCAGTCCTGCCGCAGCATCTATCACGCCCATGTGGGTGATCCCGCCGATCATAAGGAACAATCCAAGCAAAAGACCGATGGTTTCAAAATCTATGGTTTTCAGGGGATCGATGACCGATGCCAAGGCCCTGCTTTTGAACCACGTGTAAACGAGCCCCACTGCAAGCAGTGTAACGCAAATCAAGCCGTTTGTGATCTCCGGCTTATTGGGGATAAAGGAGGCTGTGATCAAAAGCAGAATACTCAACAGCAACAAAACCGTGGGAACGTAATCGGTGACGACCGTTCGCTCGTTGCTCTTTTCCACAGCGCCCTTTTCACGGCGGAACAGCCATGCGAGAATGCTGGCAGATACAACGGCGCCAAGCTCGACTGCAAAGAAAATACCGAGCCTACCTTGGTACCAGAAGAAATCCAAAAAGCTCATATTGGCATAAGAGCCGAGCATGATGGCGGTCGTGTCGCCCACCAGAGTGGCAGCGCCTTGAAGATTGGAGGATACCGCAATTGCAATGATGAAGGGGACGGGATTGGTTTTCAGCTTTTTACATATTGCAAGCCCGATGGGGGCGACCATGAGAACTGTCGCCACGTTATCAACAAAGGCGGAAATGATCCCCGCAAACAAGGACAGCGCAACGGCGGCGATCTGTACGTTTGGAACCTTGGACATGATCATATCGGCAAGCAATGCAGGCATCTTACTGTCGATGAACAGCTTTACAAGCCCCATGGTTCCTGCGATCATCAACAGCACGTTAAAATCGATGGACGGAAGGATCTGATCGAATGGAAGCATACCGCTGACGATGAAGATCAATGCCGATCCGAGAGCGATGTAGGTGCGGAATTTGCCGAATACAAGCATCAGTACGTAAGTAATTGCAAACAGAATCATTGCCCAAAGCATAGGTGACGTTCCCCTTTCAATGATCTCTTTTTTATGAATGCCACTTTGGCATTTTACATTATACCACGTCTTCGGCTAAGACGGAGCAAAGAAAAGAGGGCGAGTCAAATGCCAAAATTGCATTTGGTACTCCCCCCCCCCGGTTTTTGCCTTAATTGTCCTCTTTTTGGGAGCCCGTGGGATTGACGATACTGTATCCCACGTTGACAAGGTGGTCGGCTACTCTTTCCAATCCCACGACCACAGAGGAATAGTAAGGGCTCACGTCCACGTTACAGTTCCCCTCCGCAAGACGGGCAAAATGGCTTGCGATCAGTTCCTTTTTCTTCACGTCCACGCCCTCCTCCAAGGCGGTGAGGGTGGGCAATTGCTCTCTGTTGAGATTTTCAAAGGCATCCTTGGAGATGTAGAACATCTGCATGACGCTCTCACGCATAGATGCGATCTCTCCCTGCGCCTTTGCCGAGAAGGAGATCTTTTTCTCGATCATCTCGATGCCGATCTCATGGAAATTTTCGGCATGGTCGCCGATACGCTCCAGGTCGTTGAGAACGTGGAAATAGGAGCCGATGATCTTTTCGTCGCTCTGCTCCACTGCGCCGGACAGTTGGATCAAAAATCTGGTGAGGGAGCTATTGGTGAAATCGATGATCTCCTCGTTCTTTTTGATGCGCTCGTCATGCTCCGAGGAGCCTCTATCCATGGCAACAAAGGCAAGGGTGGCGTTTTCCTCTACCAAGCCAAGCATGTAATCCATTTCCTTCTTCACCTGCATGAGTGCGACGGGAGGCATTGACAAAAGTCTATCGTCAACATATTTGAGCGACAGCGTTGTCCCCTCCTCCTTCTTATCCTTGATAAGGATGCAGGAATACTTCACCAGCTGCTTGACGAACGGAAGAAGAAGTGCGGTTGTTGTAACGTTGAAGATCACGTGGAATACGGACACTCTCATTTGGAGCGACATGGGATCGTTCCCCGGGAACAGGGAGACCAAAAGGTTGACCACGGGATCCTTGAATATCCATATAATGGCGGTAAACACCATCGTGCCGATGACGTTGAAGGTAAAATGTATCAGCGCCACACGCTTGGAATTGGCATTTGCTCCCACAGAGGCAAGGAGCGCCGTGACGCAGGTACCGATATTGGCACCAAGCACGATGAATAATGCCAAATCCAAGGGGAGCACGCCCGCTCCGACCATGGTGATCACAACTCCGGTAGAAGCCGAGGAACTTTGGATCAATGCGGTGAAGATAACGCCGACCAGGATCAGAAGCAACGGAAAATCGATCGTTTTGAAGATCTCAGTAAACAGATACTCCACAAGGGGATTGCCAAACGCCTGCTCACTGCTCATGACCTCGAGTCCCACGAAAATCAATCCAAGACCGCAACAAAGGCTGCCTGCGATCTTGACCTTTTCGCTTTTGACAAAGCCCATCATCACCCCTGCAAAGGCAAGAAGATACATGACCATGTTGAAATAATCGTTTTTCAGTGCAACCAAAACACCCGTGACGGTCGTACCGATATTGGCACCCATAATGATAGGCGTTGCCTGCATGAGCGTCATAACGCCTGCGTTGACAAGACCGATGACCATGACCGAGGT
>JAFTMU010000143.1 GCA_017452215.1 Clostridia bacterium | reverse complement strand
CTTCAATGTCGTCAATACGCATTCCAAGCTCACGAATGGTGGTGACAAAGTTTTGCAGGTACGCAATGTTTTTTAATTCCAGGTGTACCTCAAAATGATTGGAACGGTTCTTTAAATACTGCTCAATTTTCGGGAAGAAGGAAAGACTGCACAACAGAGCCACAAAGGAGATGAGTGTCAAGGTATAAAAGCCGGCGCCGGCGCAAAGCCCGAGGATTCCCTCAGCCCAAATCCCAACGGCGGTGTTCAATACTTTGATCTGATTACGGGAGCTTTACAGTATAGAGTTGACGGTTACGATGGAAATGGCAATGACCGTTGCGGCGGAAAGCAGATAAAAGCCTGCCGAATGTAGATAAATATCCAGGATCATCGCAAGGGCAGAAGCCAAGGCAACCACCATAAAGGTGCGCAATCCCGCCGCATGTCGCTTGCTTGATCGCTCGCAGCCAAGAATAGCGGATAGGACCAAGGTCAGCGCAATACGTAGTATCAAGGAATAGGTGTTCAATTCGGAGGCCCAACCTCCCAAAAAGGTCACGATAGGGTCGGTCATGTTTCTTTCTCCTTACGTTATTTTCTTCGGTTTCGCCGTTGTATCGGAGCTTGCATTGCTTGATAGTGCTCCTCAGCGGCCTCGGTAAAGGCGTCTTCGTTTTCGGCGTGCAAGGCTTCAATCGGCGGGATCCGTTCTTGAATTTTCTGTATCCGTTCGATCAAAAGTTCAACCTCGCTCTTTTTCTCACCGCTTTCATGCGCCTCCTCCACAGTGACGAGATCCTCCAAGCGGTCAGAGTAGGATTTTGAAAGATACAGAGAAAGCTTTGCGGCAGCAGGACCTACCAACTCGTACAAAATTCCCGAGGCGAGGATCACGGTCTCCAAAGCCAAGCCCACCTCACCGCCTAGGGCTCTGGCACCCATTGCCGCCAAGGGAATTGCAACTCCCGCCTGTGGGATCAGCGCAAGTCCCAAATAATTGCGGATCTCCTTTGGCTTTTTGGCAAGCAGGGAACCCAACAATGCACCACCGTACTTGCCAAGCATTCTGACGGCGAAGTATAAAAGACCTACTGTGATCAAGGGCGTAGCGCCGATGGATCCGATGGAAGAAAAGAGGGAATACAGCTTAAAATTGACGCTGGAACGAACGAAAAACAAAAGCAGGATCGGGGGACTGAAATAATTGAGTTGCTTGAACAGCTTATCGTCCCCCGTAAAGTTGATGTAGATCATTCCCATGGACATACAGCCCAACAGGGGAGAAATATCGATCATTGCGCAAATTCCGCAAAAAGCAAAAATCAAAGCAAGGGATACGATGAGGCGGTTGTCCTTGGAGCGCTTACGTGTCATCAACGCCTTCATTAAAAAGCCAAATCCGCCGCCAAGGATCAAAGCGCCCAGGTTCGTAAGGATGGGGGTCAGAATATCTCCCGCTTGGATCGCCGCACCGCTGTTGTAGGCGATTGCAATGGAGATGGCGACGCTGTAAGCAATGATGGCGATGATATTATCCAATGCCACCGTTTGAAGCAGCGTGTTGACAAAATCTCCCTTTGCGCCGGTTTGACGAATGGTCACCACGGTAGAGGCAGGGGCGGTTGCGGCAGCCAACGCCGAGAGCACCAGGGCAAAACCGAATTGCAGCCCGAGGACGAAATACGTCAGAACAAAAACGATTGCAGAAGCAAGGGTGGCTTCCAATAGAGTAATGATAAAAATTCCGATCCCGCTCTTTTTGAGCACAGAAAATCGAAAAAATTCTCCCGTTGTAAAAGCGATCAAGGCAAGGGCAATGTCCGACAGGAAATCCATTCCTTCAACAACGCTCATGGGGATCAAATCGAATACGTAAGGACCTAATAATATTCCCGTAATGATGTAAGCTGTGACGTTCGGTAGGCGTAAAAGCTTTGTCAGACGAGTCATCAAAAAGCCAAAAAAGAGCATAAAGGCAAGGGAAATGATCACAGCCGCCGCAGGGGAGGCGTCATTTAGGATCTGATGCAAAAAGGCCATCAATTTTCTCCTTTCCAAGGGATTTGTATTAGGGTATTATATCACATTGTATAATCAAAGTCAATACTAAATGTGTTTTTTAAATAAGCAAAATGTATTTTTAAACACGTGCTTTTTCAAAAAAGATAAAAAAATTGAAATTTGAATAAATTATAAATCAAAGAATCATATTTTTTTAAAATTGAATTCACATTCCTTTGGTATATTGTATAACAAAATTTCATATTCTCGGGGTTTAATAAAAAAAATCAAAGAAAAATCCAAAAAATGTTTCAAAACCATTTGCAATCTGTTCAATTTTGTGTTATAATATAGTCGTTTGGTTAAGAATGACAAATGAACGAAATATTTCTAACATTCATAATTTCGTCACACAGACATCTCATTTGTGTTCTACAATGATGACAAAGGAAGTATTAAATGTATCGGGAGGATAATAATATATTATGACTGACACAAAAATTCTTGTAATCGATAGCGATTCCAACATCAGTGAATTGTTAAAGATCTATTTTGAAAACGAGGGATACGATGTAAAGATCGCTGCCGACGGCATTGAGGGATTGAACTACTTTAAAATTTTCTCTCCTGATCTTGTGCTGTTAGACGTTATGCTTCCCAAAAAGGATGGCTGGCAGGTCTGCCGTGAGATCAGGGAGATCTCCTCAAAGCCCATCATCATGATCACCGCAAAGAGCGACGTTTTTGACAAGGTGTTGGGATTGGAACTCGGTGCCGATGATTTCCTGGTCAAGCCCTTTGATATCAAGGAGCTTTCTGCCAGTGTCAAGGCGGTGCTTCGCCGTTGTCAGGCGCATACCCACCAAAATGACGACGAGGTGATCAAATTCGAGAACATCGAGATCAGCCTGCAAAAATACGAGCTGAAGCTCAAGGGCAGATCGGTGGACATTCCTCCCAAGG
>JAFTMU010000142.1 GCA_017452215.1 Clostridia bacterium | reverse complement strand
GAACCCATGACCTACCGGGTATGAACCGGTTGCTCTAGCCAACTGAGCTATCCCGCCGAACGCTTGAATATTATACCACAGAAAAAATCTCTTGTCAATACTTTTTTTCAAAAATTTGAGAAAAAAACAAACTATTTTTCACTCTCTTTGTTCCCTCGTCCTTTTTTGCGCTCTTTCTTTTCCTTTTTTTGACTTTTGCTTGTTGCTTTTGCACAAATAAAAGATTGTTAAAAATTTATCTTTCACAACTTTACACAAAAACATTGACTTTTTCTATGATATCCATTATAATGTATATGATATACTGAAATAATAATGGTCTTTTGCCGAAAAAAACGCTTTTTTCGGCACATTGAGAAAGGGAAGAAATGAGAATGACGAAAAAATTTACCTTCCGTGGCGGTTCGCACGTTCATGAGCACAAGGAGACGGCGGGACTCAAAACCGTCCGTTTGCCGGAACCCTCGACGGTATCGATCCCGCTCTCTCAGCACATCGGCGCTCACGCAAAGCCTGTGGTGCAAAAGGGAGATACGGTGTGCGTCGGTCAGGTCATTGGCGTTGTAGAAAGCGGGCTTGGCTGTCCCGTTCACGCAAGTGTTTCGGGCGTGGTCAAGGAAATCCTCACCCGTCACAATGCACAAGGAGTGCCTGTACAGAATATTGTGATCGAGAACGATGGGCTGCATACCATGTGCCCTGATATCAAGCCTTGGGAAAAGCCGTTGGAGGAAACCACCGCCGAGGAGATCGTCTCCATTGTTCGGAATGCGGGTATCAGCGGTTTGGGCGGTGCGACCTTCCCTACATATGCAAAAATTCAAAGCGCCATCGGAAAAGCCGATACTGTCATTATCAACTGTGCCGAGTGTGAGCCTTATATTACGGCGAACCACCGCTTGCTCCTGGAGCGTAGTGAGGCAGTAATCGGCGGCTTGGAGATTTTGATGCACGCCCTCAATGCCAAGGAGGGAATTCTTGCCGTTGAGGATAATAAGCCCGATGCTATTGCCTTGCTCCAAAAGGCGGTGAAGGGGAAAGAAAAGATCCGTGTTTGCGTGATGAAAACGAAATATCCCCAAGGTGACGAGCGGCAGATCGTTTATGCGCTCTTTCACCGTGAGATCCCTGCGGGAAAGCTTCCCGCAGACGAGGGGTGCATGATCGTCAACGCAGAAACAAGTGCTGCCATCAGCCGTGCCTTTTATCGGGGACTTCCCTTGGTCAGCCGTATCGTCACTGTGACGGGTGACTGTGTCAAGGAGCCGAAGAACGTGCGCTCTCCCTTGGGCGCTTCTTACCGTGAGTTGATCGATTTTTGCGGCGGCTGTGTCAAGGAGCCCAAGAAGCTGATCAGCGGTGGTCCCATGATGGGGCAAGCCCAATGGGATATGGATGCTCCCGTGACCAAGGGAACCTCCGCCTTGCTGGTCTTTTCAGAGGAATATGATAAGATCAACCAATATCACAGCGCTTGCATTCACTGCGGCAGATGTGTGGAGCATTGCCCGATGCACCTGATGCCGAATTATCTGACCCAATATGCACAGGCGAGAAAATACGACGAGGCGGCAAAATTTAACGTGATGAGCTGTGTGGAGTGCGGAACTTGCTCGTATAACTGTCCCGCAGGTGTTCCCATTGTGCAATACATCCGTGTTGCCAAGGGTGCTCTTCGGGCGGCAAAGAAGTAATACTGGCAGAAAGGATCTATTTGAATGGATACGAAACAACAAGATATAGCGGTCACTCCCAAGCTGTTGACCGTTTCGCCCTCTCCTCATGCCAGGAGAGGCATGACCACTGCCACGGTGATGAAGGACGTGCTGATCGCTCTGCTTCCTGCGACGGTGTGGGGTATTTACGTGTTCGGCCTCCGTGCCGCTTTGGTGGTGCTGATCTCGGTTGCCTGCTCGGTGCTCTTTGAAATGCTGACGCAGATGCTCCTCAAGCGGACGGTCACCATTGCCGATTGCTCGGCGGCGGTGACGGGACTGTTACTTGGATTGAATCTCTCTCCCGCCGTGCCTCTCTACGTCCCTGTGGTGGGCTCTGCCTTTGCCATTATCGTGGTCAAGCAGCTCTTTGGCGGAATCGGCAAGAACGTAATGAATCCTGCTTTGGCGGCAAGAGTCTTTTTGATGCTTGCCTGGACCGAGGGCATGACCCAATATCCTGCAGCCTATGACCGCTCCTTTGATGCGGTGGCATCGGCAACGCCGCTTTCCTCTGTCAATGGGGGAGCGCTTCCCGAGGGCATGGGACTTTTGGATCTGTTCCTTGGAAAGACGGGCGGTTGTATCGGTGAGATCTCGACACTGATGCTGCTGATCGGCGGTGTTTACCTTTTGGTAAGAGGGGTGATCCGTTGGCATATCCCTGTGGCGGTGCTTGGAACGGTTGCGGTGTTGACCTTTGCGTTCCCGATGCCGCTTGACGGCGTCTTGACGGCATCGCTTGCACAGCGTCTGACCTTTATGACTGCATCTCTTTGCAGCGGAGGATTGATGATGGGCGCCATCTTTATGGCGACGGATTACGTGACCTCACCCGTGACCCGTGTGGGGCGGCTGATCTATGGCGTCGGAATTGGACTTTTGGTGGTGTTCATCCGCTATTTTGGCGGATATGCGGAGGGCATTTCCTTTGCGATCCTTATTATGAACGCCCTGGTATGGTATTTGGATATGGCGGCGAAGCCTCGTACCTTTGGTAAGAGCCGCAGAGAAAAGAAAAAAGTGTGAAAGGCGGTAGAGGAATGACAAAAGAAAACAATAAGATTCTGGAAGCCGCCGTCATTGGATTGAAGCTGTTATTGATCTGCGCTGTGATCGCAGGAGTGGTCTCCTGCGTATATGCGCTGACGTTGGATACATACGAGAAAAATCTTGAAGCCACCAAGAACGTGGCGATCGGCAGGATCTTTGGCAAGGAGGGGCTCGCTTGTCAGGAGATGAGCGAGGGCTCCGGCGTTTATACGGTGCAGGAAAACGGACAGCTGATCGGATACTGTGTGGAATCTTCGGGAAAGGGCTTTGGCGGAGATATTCAGCTGATGGTTGGATATACGCTTGATCAAAGGATCATTTCCGTGGAGATCATCAGTCTTTCCGAGACTCCCGGTGTTGGCGACAAGGTCAACAAAGCCGATTATCTGGCAGGGTATCGGGAGCAGAGCGGACAGCTGGCGCTTGGATCGGATATAGATAAAATTGCAGGCTCTACGGTCAGCTCCAAGGGTGTGCTTGACGGAGTCAATGCCGCAACCCTGGCACTGAATAAAGCTTTGAAGGGGGGCAGTGACGGTGAATAAGATACTCAAGCAATTCAAGGACGGCTTGCTGGAAAACAATCCCACTCTGGTACAGCTGTTGGGAATGTGTCCCACGCTTGCCACCACCACCTCGGTCTCCAATGCCATTGGTATGGGCTTGGCGGCTACCGTCGTATTGATCTGCTCCAATCTGTTTATTTCCATTTTGCGTAAATTTATTCCGTCACAGGTGCGTATTGCCGCTTACATTGTCATTGTTTCGGGATTTGTGACTGCAGTGGAGCTTTTGATGCGGGCGTACTTCTATTCGCTTTATCAATCCTTGGGGTTGTTTATCCCCTTGATCGTTGTTAACTGCATTATCTTGGCGAGAGCCGAGGCGTTTGCCTCCAAGAACAAGCCCTTGCCAAGTATGATCGACGGTCTTTCCATGGGACTTGGATTTACCTTTGCCCTGATTCTGATCTCCTTTGTGCGTGAATTGTTGGGCTCGGGGAAGATCCTCGGTTGGGCGATTCCCGGATACAGTGAAAATCCCATGGTGATCTTCGTTTTGCCTGCGGGGGCGTTTATGACGCTTGGTTGTGTGATCGCAGTGGTGCAGAAGATCCGCAACACCGTAGCGGATCGGGCTCGCTTGAAGCAGATCGCACAAACCGGCATGGAAGCAAAGCAGGTCAAGGAAAAGGAGGTTAGCGAGATATGAATCAATTCGGCGATATCCTTTTGCTGATGTTTACGGCGCTTCTGGTTGAGAACTTTATCTTCTCGAAATTCTATGGGATCTGTCCCTTCCTGGGAGTTTCCGAAAAGCCCGCTACGGCTCTTGGTATGGGCATGGCGGTGACCTTTGTCATCACCGTTTCCTCTGCCGTGACCTGGACGGTATACCACACGCTGCTGGAACCCAACGGGCTTGGTTATTTGCGTACCATCGCATTTATTCTGATCATTGCGGCGCTGGTGCAGTTTATTGAGATGTTCCTGCGGAAATTCATTCCCGCTCTGTATAGCGCCTTGGGAATTTATTTGCCCTTGATCACCACCAACTGCGCAGTGCTCAGCTCCGCTCTTTTGATCGTAGACAACGGATACAATCTTTTGGAGGCGGTCTGCTTTGGATTTGCGGCGTCCCTCGGCTTTACGCTTGCCATCGTAGTGTTTGCCGGAGTTCGCAGCCGCATGGAGAATGCCGATCCCCCCAGAGCATTTAAGGGATTTCCCCTGACCCTGATCACGGCGGGACTTCTGGCAATGGCGTTTTCCTGTTTTTCGGGAATCAAGTTTGGTTGATGCCAATCATTTTTCAGTGAGGTCAAAACGAATATGGAATTTAATGATGTATTGATCCCTGTGGCAATTTTTGCCGGCATGGGAATCCTGTTGGGGTTGGCTCTTGCCATTGCCTCCCGTGTGTTTGCGGTAAAGGTTGACGAGCGGATCCCGCAGGTGACCGAAGCGCTCCCCGGCGCAAATTGCGGCGGATGCGGATACTCGGGCTGTGCGGCTCTTGCCGAGGCGATCGTCAAGGGGGAGGCAACGCCCAGCGCCTGCAATTCCTGTAGCGCAGAGGGAAGCCGCCGCATTGGCGAGATCATGGGGATAGAGGTAGAGGAATCGATTCCCGTTCACGCTCATGTGATGTGCTCGGGCAACTGTCATACGGCACGCTATAAGTACCGTTACGAGGGGGCTGTGGATTGCATTGCCGCCGAAAAGCTGGGGGGAGGAGACAAGATGTGCCCCAACGGCTGTGTGGGGCTTGGCACCTGCGTGGCGGCTTGTAAATACGACGCTATTCACGTGGTGGACGGCCTTGCGGTGGTGGACGATGCCAAGTGCATCGGCTGCGGCGCTTGCTCGGTGATCTGTCCCAAGCATCTGATCTCGATGATCCCCGTTTCCAGTAAGTATTGTGTGGAGTGCCGCTCGGTAGAGAACGGAGCCACCACCCGCAAGCAATGTGACGTGGGGTGTATTTCCTGTAAGATCTGCGAAAAGAACTGCCCTGTGGGCGCCATTACGGTGACGGATTTTGTTGCCACCATTGATCAGAGCAAGTGCATCGGCTGCGGAAAATGCGCCGAAAAATGTCCCAGAAAGATCATCAAGCTTTGTGATTGATAAGAGAGGAGAGATTATGCTTTATACTTTAAAAAACCAGCAGTTGACTGTGGTTGTGTCCGATCTGGGGGCTGAATTGCACTCCGTCGTGGGCAACGGCTGCGAATACATCTGGATCGGAGATCCCGACGTCTGGAAATTCAAGGCGCCCCTTTGCTTCCCCTTTTGCGGAAGATTTTATGAGGGAAAATACACCTATGACGGAAAGGTGTACGAGACTCCCTGTCACGGGTTCATTCGTCCCAGCACGTTTGCGGTGGAGGAGCAGACCGATACCTCGATCTGCCTTACCTTGCGAGAAAGCGAGGAGACCAAAAAGATCTACCCCTTTGATTTCGTATTGAAGGTGTGGTATATTTTGGAGGGCAACACGCTGATCAACCGTTTTGACATGGTGAACCCCAGCGCCGACAAGGTGCTTCCCATGACCTTGGGAGGCCACCCCGGCTTTAACGTCCCATTGGCGGGAGAAGGAGAGTTTACGGATTATTATCTGGAGTTTGCCAATCCTTGCAGCCCCGACGTCTTTGTGATGTCGGAGAATTGTCTTTTGACAGGAAAAACCGCCTTCTATTTGGAGGACGGAAAGCGGCTTCGCTTGCGACACGATCTGTTTGATCATGACGCCATCTTCCTCTGTCGTACCGATACCTCGGTAACTCTGCGCTCCGACAAGGCAAAGAGAAGCGTGACCGTCAAATTTGACGGCGGTATGCCTTATCTCGGCGTTTGGCACAAGCCCAAGGTCGAGGCCCCCTACGTTTGCATTGAGCCTTGGTGTGGGCTGCCCGGACATGAGGGCGTGATGGTGGATCTGGCTACGAAGCCGGATATGTTCCGCATTGAGCCCAAGGGCTCCAAGACTGTTGCGTTTTCCATGATATTTGAATAAAGAAGAACGCCCGACGGTGGAAGATCCTGCCGTCGGGCGGTGATTTATTTGAACACTGAAATTATTGATAATCGGGAACCTCGAAGGCGACCACGTTGGTGGCGAAGAAGAACTTTCCGATAATGTATTTGTTGCAGGCGGATTCAAAGCTGACGGCAACACGTCCGTCACCGAGAATCGCCAAGCCCTCGCTGAATGCGGGCATGGCAATGGATTTTTCCATGGTGCTTGAATCCAGATAGTAGAGGGGGATCTCCTTGTCCGAGAGGGTGACGGTGCCCTTGGTATCTGCCCAGCCGCTGTAAATATCGAGATAGGAGGGGTTCAGTCCCCAGGAGCGGGAAACCATGACCGTGCCGTTTTCGTGAATGGCAAAGCCCTGTACCTGATCGGGGATCGATGCGGCAAAGGCAGGGGTGCGGTCGGCAACGGATCCGTCCGCTTTCAAGGGGAGTGCGGTCAAGATCGCTTTATTTTCATCTCCCGCAGGAGTGGTGAAGTGGTGAGAGGGATCGGTTTCATAGGGGCCTGCACGGTAGAATTCGCCTACGTACAGATAAGAGGCGTCGGCAAAGCAGAAGGAAGCGGAGCTGTCCACCGGGATCATATCGATCGCCTTGACCTTGGCGCCGTACTCGGCGTTTTGCAGATCGGAGAAGCGGAACACGTGGACGGCACCGAAGCGACCGTCGCCCTCGTCGGCGTTATCGGCAACGTAGACGTAATCGCCTGCTACGGCAATGCCGCCGCCGTGACCCTTGGCGGGCTCGGTCTCGCCCAAATAAACGGGGAGGATCAGCTTGGTGTTGCTTCCATTGACCAGGTATAATTCGGTTTGCTTGCCGTTGTAGCCCGAATGGAGATAGGTATCGGTTTCGGCGTCATATCCCAAGCCTTGGGGAACGAAACCGCCGTGGATGTTAGGTAAGGGGGAGACAACGGCTGCTCCGCCGTAATAATCGGGGTAGAGGAATAGCTTTGCGAGGTGAAGTCCGCCCCAAATCAAAAGCACCAAGGCGAGAAGGGCAGCGAGGACGATGAGAACGATTTTTAAGATTCGTTTTGCAATACGCATGGCAATATCCTTTCTTTTTTTAGTTTGTACTCATATTATAGCGGATAAATATGAACAGACAATAAACAGATGTGGGAAACAAGAATAAAACGGATGCAAAAATATTTTCCAAAGATTTTTTTAAAATGCTATTGACAAAAAAGAAAGGGTGTGATATAATAGTCAAGTACTTGTGATGAGCATTGCAATGCGAGTGTAGTTCAATGGTAGAATTCCAGCCTTCCAAGCTGGCCGCGTGGGTTCGATTCCCATCACTCGCTCCATACAGGAATGCTCCCAAAAGGGAGCATTCTTGTGATGTGCCTTTAGCTCAGTTGGATAGAGCAACTGCCTTCTAAGCAGTAGGTCGGGGGTTCGAATCCCTCAAGGCACGCCACAATTAAATATGGTG
>JAFTMU010000141.1 GCA_017452215.1 Clostridia bacterium | reverse complement strand
TCCGCGCTGCTATCGCCGTTAAGAAGGCGCATCCCGACTGGAACCTGGTTCCCGAGATTATGATCCCCCTCACCGGTGAAGTTAAGGAAATGAAGTTCGTCAGAGACATCGTTGTTGCCACTGCTGACGCTGAGATCGCTGCTGCCGGCATCGACCTCAAGTATGAGGTTGGTACGATGATCGAGATTCCTCGTGCGTGCCTCACCGCCGACGAGATCGCTAAGAACGCAGACTTCTTCTGCTTCGGTACCAACGACCTGACCCAGATGACCTACGGCTTCTCCCGTGACGACGCAGGCAAGTTCCTCGGCGCTTACTACGAAGCAAAGATCTTTGAGAATGATCCCTTTGCAAAGCTTGACCAGACCGGTGTTGGTAAGCTGATGAACATGGCTGTTACCCTCGGTAGACCCGTGAACCCCAACCTCCACGTTGGTATTTGCGGCGAGCACGGCGGTGACCCCACGTCCGTTGAGTTCTGCCACCAGATCGGATTGGATTACGTATCCTGCTCTCCCTTCCGTGTACCGATCGCTCGTCTGGCTGCTGCTCAGGCCGCTCTCAAGTAATCTGAGACGATGCTGAATTCGTTGTAAAAGGGAAAAACGCCCGTTTCACAACAGAAAAATGAAATAGAATTACGACCTTGCAGAAGAGATTTTGCAAGGTCGTTTTTTTGCTCTTTCTTGTTATAAAAAAGTCAATGTTTTTTGGTAGAATAGTATTGCAAAAGGAAAATTGATATGCTACAATATCCGTGAGCATTGCTCAAATTGATTTGATTTTATCTTTGAAAGGGAGGACAAAATCATGGCAGAGAAAAAGTTGGCAATCGACAAGACGATACCGTTTAAGGACATCATTATGCGTAATGATGATCCACAGCTTTACACTCCTGTATTGCCAGAGGGCTTTTCCTTGGACACCTACCGTGAGGGAGATGAGTACGCATGGGCCAAAATGGAGGTCTACGCAGGGGATTTTGCTACCGAGGAGAAGGCGGTGGAGTATTTCCAAAAAATTTATTTGAGCAAGAAGGATGAATTGATGAAGCGTTTTGTCATCATTCGAAACAAGGACGGCGAGGGCGTTTGCAGCTGCATTGCCTGGAAGACCGACCGTCAACAGCAGCCCGCTTCCGCTCTTCAATGGTTGGTGACAGCTCCCGGCTACGAGGGCTTGGGACTTGCTCGTGCCGCTGCTGCGGAAACCGTAAATCGCTACCACCGTATGGGAGAAAAGCCTGTTTATCTGCATACTCAGCCTTGGAGCTATAAGGCCCTTTGGCTCTATTATCAGCACGGCTTTAAGATCGTCAGAAACGATACCTTCCAGGTATTTGGCAACGAATGCGATGAGGCGTTGGAGATTTTGGACACGTTGATTCCCAAGGAAAAGATGGACCTGATCCGTGCGGACGTTCTGGATGATTGAGTCGTCGTTGAGAAAGGAGTGGCTTTAAAATGACGAACCGTATCAGTGATTGTCTGACGGGGAAAGAGCCTAATTATCTTTATCCGTTTTTGATCCTTCGGGATACCTCCCATGAGGATATCCTTGAGGAGATCGAAGCGATTCATCAATCGGGCTGCGGCGGTTTTTTGGTGGAGTGCCGAGGGCATACCGATTGGGGAGGAGAGCGTTGGTGGAGCGATTTTGGTTTTATCCTTGCGGAAGCCCGCAAAAGAGGCATGAAGGTGTGGTTGACCGACGACGTTACGGTCCCCTCCGGAAAGGCCAACTGGGCCATTCGGGATAAGCACCCTGAATTACATAAAAAAAACGTGGTTTTGCATACGGTAGACACTGTTGGTCCTGCTCAAGGAGTGGCGTTTTTGCTGGAGCCTATCCTTGGAGAAGGGGAGAGCGTTCTTGCCGCTATTGCTTACCGTGTGGACGGAACGGACGCCTCGCCCGTGTATTCCGATCCCCGTGAGATCACCGAAAACATTCGGGATGGGATCCTGTTTTGGGATGCTCCTGAGGGCTTTTGGCGTGTCTTTGTGGTAATACGTACCGAAAAAAGAGGCTTTGCTGCCTTTTCGGACCAGGTTGATCTGCTCAATCCCGCATCCTGTGAATTGATGATCGACGAGGTTTACGAGCCCCATTATCAGCGTTTTGGTGAGTATTTCGGGAACACCTTAGAGGCGTTTTTTACCGATGAGCCGATGTTTGCCAATATGGCGCAGCCGAGATACGATTACTGTGAAAAGCTTGGCAGGGAGGATGGTGTTCTTCCTTGGCGGGAGGATATGATCTCGATCTTTGCTAAATCCGAGGGATGGACGGAGGCGGAAACGAGACTCCTTTTGCCCGCACTTTGGAGAGACATTGGAGGAAAAACGCCTGTAATCCGCCGCCGTTATATGGATTTTGTGACTGAGCAATACAGCAAGAATTTCGTACAGCGTTTGGGCAACTGGTGCTTGGAGCACGGTGTGCTTTACACGGGACACATCCTTGAGGATATGAACGCCCATATGCGCCTTGGCTGCAGTACGGGGCATTTCTTCCGTTCTCAAAAGGGGCAGCATACCGCAGGGTTCGACCTGGTTTTACAGCAGGTGAAGGTTGGAAGCCGAACGATTTCCCATGCCTGCGACAATAGCGCAAGGTATTCCGATCCTGCCTTTTATCTGTATACGCTTGGTCGTATAGCCGCTTCGATCGGACATCTGTACCCCGAAATGCAGGGACGTGTTATGTGCGAGAATGCGGGTGCGGGCGGTTGGTCGGAGGGGCTTTCCACTAGAAAATATATGCTTGACGCTATGATGGTCAGCGGTGGAAACCTTGTAGTTCCTGCGGTGTTTGATCCGTTGCGGAACAACAATCATATTCCTCCCTTTGCTTACGATCACGGGGAAAACCCGCAGTATCCGTTTATGAAGCCGTTGATGCAGTACGTTAACCGCCTGTGTCATCTGACCTCGGGCGGGGTACACCGTGCAAATGCTTTGATCTATTATCCCGCAGAGGGAGATTGGATCGGAGATATCCGAGCGCCCCAGGAGACGGTGGCGCCCTTGGCCCTTGCGCACATCGATTATGATTTTGCTTCTTGGGATCTGTTAAAGGGGGATACAACCTCCTTGGATGCGGGAAAGCTGCGGATCCACAAGGAACGCTTTGACGCTTTGGTGGTGCCGTGCTGTGATTATCTGCCTGAAGAGATCTTGGATCGATTTGAGGAGATCGCCGCACAGGTGCCTGTGATCTTTGCTGACCGTTATCCTACGGTGGCGGAGACGGGTGAGCTCTTTGCCACGAAAAACGCCCTCCTTTTGCCTGTGGAGGAGATTCCCGCATGGTTCAAAAAGCAGGGATTTGTGGACTTTTTGTTGGAGGGATGCGAGGATCTGATGCATTTGCATCTTTCCCACGAGGAATGTGAGAGCTATCTGTTTTTCAATCTTTCCGCCACGAATTCCATTGACGAGGAGATCGTTTTTCCGTACCGTGGAGCGTATACGTTATACGATGCGTGGAGTAACGGCTGTGAGAAGGGATATACGGAGAACGGAAGAGTGCGTCTCTATATTCCTCCGAGAAGCACCCTCACGGTGAGCTTTGGAGAGATCGACCTTTCTGACGGGGCGCGTCCCTTGGAAATTCCTACGGATGCCTTGCGCTGGGAGCCTGTTGCTTCGGATACCTTGTTTTCTCTTTCCATGCGTTATGCGAATGAAAACGAATGGAAGGAACAGCCTGCCCTGGCAGCGGGAGAATTGAAGAATCTTGCGCCGGCATATTCTCGCTTTACGGGAACGCTGAAATATCGGGCGGAGATTTCCTTCTCCAAGCAAGTGGAATACGTGGATCTTGGTGAGGTTGGTGAGGTTGCGGAGCTCTTCGTCAACGGAAAAAGCTGCGGAATGCTTGTCAGCGCTCCCTTCCGCTTCTGCGTCAAGGAGGCGTGGAGGGAAGGCGTGAATGAATTGGAGATTGTAATCGCCTCCAATTGCGCTTACCGCCGCCGTGACAAGATGTCCTGCCTGTTGCCTCTGCCTCCTACGGGACTGTTAGGCCCTGTGCGCCTGGCGTAACTCTTTTGGTCTGCATTTTAAGGCAAAATATACGGATCGAGCCGATCGCTTTTACAAAAAGAGCTCGGCTCGGTCTTTTTTTGTCTTTTTATGGAAAATTGTGCGGTTTTCTATTGATTTTTGCCCTTTGCGCATGGTATAATGGGGTAGAACAAAGCGAAAAAAGGAGTTGCTCCAAATGATGCCGAAGAAGCTTGCGAATTTTTTTAATAAAGCGATCCATTTTCTTGAATATCTGATTGCAACCCTGACCATTGTCGTTTTGGTATGGCTGGTTGGACTGGAAATCTACAAAATGTTCACGGTGGGGGACTATTTTGATTCGGCAAATACATATTTGCAACACATTCTTACCATCGTTGTCGGGCTTGAATTTGTGCGAATGCTGATCAATCTGACACCTGCAAATACCATTGAGGTGTTGATCGTTGCGATTGCCCGTCAGGTTATCGTTGCCCATAACGATCCCATCAGCAATATTGCCAGCGTACTTTGTATTGGCGGTTTGTTTGCCATTCGTCGCTTTTTGATTCCTCGCTCGGATTTCAAGCGGGAGATTGCAGAGGGGGAAGGGGACGAGCTTCCCGAAGCGGCAGACGAAGAAGAAAAAAACGTTAGGAAATAAGGGAAATCCAAGGTATACGTGTTTTATGAGGACGTAGGAGGCGAGTTGAATGCGTTTTGGCATTTGACTGCCTCTTTTTTTGTCGATATAAAGATATAAAATAAAATGGAAAAAAGTCTTGCATTTGGAAGGCTTGTGTGCTATAATGAAAATGAGTAATTGTACTCAAATCGATTTGAAAACTTTTTTGTCAAGAAAGGAAGAAAAGTGATGAAAGATTTGAAGCGGATCCTTTTGTTGGTGATTGCAATCGTTCTTTCGGTTTCTCTTTGCGCCTGCGATCTGTTTGGCAGCTCTGATGACGAGACGGACGATTCTACCACAAGCGGGGAAGAAGTAACCACTCCCGGAGAAGGCGAAACGACCTCCGGTGACAAGCTTGGAAACGAAGTGCCTCCGAGCCAGGTGAGCGGAGAGCACAAGCCCGAGGAAAGCACGGATAAAAAGCTGACGTTTGTGGCAGCCGTGCAGGGCGAGGAGAACGATTACGTAACGCTTAAGACCTTCGTCGACACAGTGGTTTCGGCGATCGCTTCTCCCGATGGAAGCCTCACCTACGAGGACACCATTTCCAATACCTATTGGACGGTGGACGGCGTGGAAGCGGATGCCAATACTCCCGTAAAGAACGGAAGTGTGGTATGCGCACATGCCCGTGAGGACGTGGGACCCGGTGGTTCTGAGGATAGCTCTACCTCGGGTAAACCTGACGATCCCAATCCTGACGATCCCAATCCGGATGATCCTAACCCGGACGATCCTAATCCGGATGATCCTAACCCGGACGATCCCAACCCGGATGATCCCAACCCGGATGATCCCAATCCGGACGATCCTAACCCGGATGATCCTAATCCGGATGATCCCAACCCG
>JAFTMU010000140.1 GCA_017452215.1 Clostridia bacterium | reverse complement strand
CTCCATGGTAACGATGCCCAAGGTGCCGCCGTATTCGTCAAGGACCACTGCGATGTGGGTCTTGTTCTTTTGCAGGGACATGAGCAGGTCGTTGATGCGCTCACTGTGCTGAACGTAGACCACGGGGGTCAGAAGATCGTCGATGCTGCGTGTGGTGACGCCGCTCTTGCCGAAGAAGTCCTTTTGATGTATCACTCCTACGATGGTGTCGATGCTGTCACGGTAGACCAACAGGCGGGAGAATTGGGAATTGGCAAAGGTGTCGGCGATCTCATCCATGGTCGCCTCCATGGAAACTGCCTCCAGATCCATGCGGTGGGTCAGGATATCGTCGGCACGGCGCTCGGTAAATTCGATGGCGTTGCGCAACAGGTTGCTCTCATTCTTATCAATGGTGCCCTCCTGCTCGACCTCATCCACCAGCATGAGAAGCTCCTCCTGAGACATCTTTTCCTCCTCTTCCTTTTTGAAAATCTTGGAAACCAGCTTCTTCCAAAGAGAAAACAGGAAATTGAGAGGAAGCAAAAGGTACATAAAAAAGCGAATGATGGGGGCGGAAAACATGGCAAATCTTTCGGGGAAATCCTTTGCCAGGCTCTTGGGGGTGATCTCACCGAAGATCAATACCACCACAGTGGTAACAATGGTGGAAACGGTAGGTCCCATGCTTGCATCGTTGTTCAGCAATTCGATAAAATACACCGTTGCGATCGCAGAGAGCGCAATGTTGACGATGTTGTTGCCGATCAGGATCGTGGAAATCAGGCGGTCGTAATCCTCCGCCAGAGTGATCGCCGTTTTTGCACGGCGGTTGCCCTTTTCGACCAGGGTCTTGACCTTGGTCTTATTCATTGTGGAAAACGCTGTCTCGGTGGCTGAGAAATAAGCGGACATAATCACCAGAGCCACCATAACGATAATCATTATCATAATTTAAAAATCAAACTCCTTTAATCACATAAAAATCTTTCTTAAAACCGTATTTTTGCGCCTCAAAGATCAATCTCTTTTGTAAAATAAACGCAAAAAGGCGCACCCACCCTGTCCGTTGCAGTGTAGATGTGTCGCCCTGATCATACGTGAATATGCGGTTAAAGGGATACAGTTCGCTTCGCCGCTACTGTCGCCGTCCATTTTAGGTTCAGTTCCTCCTTCTTTCAAGAATCGTGACTATTGTATCATACTTTTGCACTTTTGTCAAGGGATTTTGGGAAATTCTTTTGAAAAAGGGGCTGAGACAACACTCCTCAGCCCCTTCTTACTATTAAAATGCCCAGTTGCCGTTTTCGAAGATCGGGACTCGTTTACCGTCACGGGTGACGGCGGTGATGGAAAGATCGGGAGTGCCGATCATGAAATCTACGTGGATCATGGAATCGTTGATGCCCTTATCGTAGCACTGCTGCATGGTGTACTGATCGTAATTTTTGATGACGTTGGTAAATCCGTGTCCCACTGCCAGGTGGCAGGCGGCGTTTTCGTCAAAGAGCGTGTTATAGAACAGGATACCCGAATTGCAGATGGGGCTATCGTAAGGTACCAAAGCGCACTCGCCAAGGTACGCTGCTCCCTCGTCCATGCCGATCATCTCTCTCAGGAGCTCCTCGCCCTTCTCGGCTCCTACCTCCACTGCCTTGCCGCCCTCGAAGCGCATCCAGAAGTTGTCGATGAGCTGTCCCTGGTAAGACAGGGGCTTGGAGGAATAAACGATGCCCTCGCATTCGCCCTTTTTGGGGGAGATGAACACCTCCTCGGAAGGAATGTTGGGGTTGAATACGATCCCCGAGCCTTGTGCTGCCTCGGCGCCTCCCATAAAGAGGGCGTCCTCAATCATGCCCACGGAAAAATCGGTGCCGTTGGAGGCTTTATATTCCAGGGCCTTGATGCCGAGGCTATTGAGATAGTCGCAGCGGGCGGCAAGGTCGGCGTTGTGCGCCTCCCATGCGGCAACGGGATCCTCGGTGGCACGGGAGGTGTACAGGATCGCCTCCCACAGCTTCTCCATTGCTTTATTTTTCTTCTCGCCCGGGAACACCTTTTTTGCCCATTCCACCCCGGGAACAGCAGCGATGCACCACTGATATTTATTTTCCATAGCGTCACGGTAGGGCTTGCGGATCTTATAGCGTGCCTGCAACGCCTTTGCCATCTTTTCCTGGTTGACGCCATTGAGTCCGTCGGGATCGTCGGATTCCAGCCAGATGGTGACG
>JAFTMU010000139.1 GCA_017452215.1 Clostridia bacterium | reverse complement strand
TTTGGCAAGCTCAAGGGAAAAAACATCGATTACGTGGCGCTGGGGCATATTCACGAATACCGTATCGCCAAGATCGATTCCCGTTGCACCGCCGTTTATTCGGGGTGCTTGGAGGGCAGGGGTTTTGACGAATGCGGAAAAAAAGGCTACGTGCTGATGGAAACCGTCAATAACCGCATCACGCATCGCTTTGTCCCCTTTGCTACCCGAGAGCTGCACACCGTTATTTGTGACGTCACAGATAGCTCCTCCCTGTGGGATCTGGAGCAACGACTGCTGCATTCCGTGGAGAATATCCCTCAACGGGATCTTGTCAAGGTGCTGCTCCGTGGAGCGGTATGTGACGGAATGAATATCGATCTTGCGCATTTGCGAGGTCTTTTGGAGGAGCGCTTCTATTTTGCAAAGCTCCGCAACGAGAGCAAGCTGCTCATTCGCCCCGAGGAATATCAAAACGATATCTCCCTTAAAGGGGAATTTGTGCGACGTGTCATGGCATCGGAGCTGAGTGAGCAGGAAAAGGATAGGGTGATTGCCTGCGGACTTAGCATCCTTGCGGGAGAGGAGGTCAGGCTTTGAAGCTTTTACGCCTACATATTGAAAACTTTGGCGCTTTGAGCGACCACCGTATGGAGCTTTCCCAGGGGCTCAACGTTCTCTGCCGTCAAAACGGCTGGGGAAAAAGCACCTTGGCAGCATTCATCAAGGCAATGCTTTACGGTCTGCCTGCCACCACCAAGCGCTCTCTTGAGGAAAACGAGCGCAAAAAATATACCCCTTGGCAGGGCGGCGCCTTTGGCGGCAGTTTGGAATTCTCCTGCGTGAGGGGAAGCTTTCGTATCGAGCGCTTTTTCGGTGCCAAGGAAAGCGACGATAGCTTTGCTCTGTATGATCTTGCCACCAATCTGCCAAGCGATGCTTTTGGCGCATCGGTGGGAGAGGAGCTGTTCGGCATCGATGCCGAGGGCTTTGAGCGCACCGTTTATCTGTCCCAGCGCTCCATCCGACTCAAGGGAGAGAACAACAGCATCACCGCCAAGCTTGGGGGACTTTTGGAGGACGTAGACGATATCGGCAGCTATGACGATGCCATGGCGACGTTGGAAAAAAAGAGAAAATATTACGTCATGACGGGAAATCGGGGACGCATTGCGGAATTGGAGCAGATGCGTGCCTCGGCGGCAAGAGACTTGGAGGAGCTGTTGCGTGTACAAGATGCCGTCGAGGAAAAGGAGAAGGCGCTGGCACGGTGTGTCTCCTTGTTGGACGAGGCCAAAAAAGAGCTTGGCAGGGTGCAGTCCACTCTGCAAAAGGCGGGCTTTTTGCGTGAGCAGGCGGCTTTGGCGGAGCAAAAGCAGAGCATGCTTGACGAGCTTGCAGAGCTGGAGGAAAGAAAGCAGCGGTTGGACCGTCGCCTGGGCGGTCATCACCCCACCGACGGGGAGCTGAGTGAAAAGCGAGAGCTGCTCCACCGCATCCGAGAGCATAGCGCAAGGCTCAACGCCTTGAAAAAACCGGCGGTGTCTGTTGGAGAGTGCGAGATTTTACCACCCTCGTACCAAGGAGAGATCCCCGACGGCGCATCCTTTTTCCGCCTGGACAATGAGAACCGTAAGCTGCAGGAGCTTTCTCGCCGAGAAGCGGAGCTGCGCTCACAGCTGCACAGAGAGCTGCGGGAGCGCTTTCCCAAGGGCGTTCCCACAAAGGACGAGATCAAGGCTGCCTTTTTAACCGTGGAAAAGGCAAAGCACGCCTACGGAGAGCTTGAAAAAGCCCCCTCCGCCCCTCATCCAAGCCCGCTCCTTACCGTTTTCCTTGCGATCCTTGCCCTTGTGTGCGCAGGGGTGTGTGTTTTGGGCATTCTTTTGCCGAGCCTTGTTCTTTCCGTCACAGGAGGCGTGCTGCTTCTTGTGCTCGGGGCGGCCGATCTACTCTCTTTTTTGCATTACCGCAAGGCATGCGCACTGGCAAAAAAAGAGGAGGCGGCACAAAGGGGAAGACGGCAGAGCGCAGAGCGTTCGCTTGCATCGGTACAAGCGTTTCTTTCCTCTTACGGAATGCGTGAGGGGACGGATCCCGTTCGCTCTCTCACCGAGCTTTCTCTACTTTCCGAGCAATACCGTGGGGAGGAAGCCCGCAATCGACAGCTGCAAGAGACGCTGGCAGGGCTTCGTGAGGAAAAGCTGCGTTGCCTGTCCGCTGTACAGCAGATATTCCGATCCTTCGGGATTCATCTCCCTGCGCAAAACGATTACCGTGATCAGCTGGAAGCGCTTCGGCGTGACGGGATCCTGCTTCAAAACGCCAAAAAGGCAAGGGAGGAGCAAAGCCGCTCTGCCTCTGATCTGTCGGGCAATATTGCCGATCTCAAAGCGCAGCTTACCCCGTTTTTGCAACGGTACGATCCCGACCGTCGCCTCTCCCCCGAGGATTGTGTGCGCACGGTAGGGGAATGGGAAAGCGAATATCGCCGCCTCTCTGCCGAGATCACAAAAAAGACCGAAGCACTTGGCGAATTTATTGCGCAAAAAAAACCGCAGCCCATCGACCCCTCTTTGCATATCGATGTTGACCGCCTCGAGATAGAGAAGAAGCAGTTTGGCGAGCGAGTGGAGGAGCTGCAGCGGCAACGCTCGGAGCTGGAGCACAGCATCGACACGCTGGCAGCAGAGGCTGATCGCATTCCCGAGGTACGCTCCCGTATTTCCGCCCTGGAGGAGGAGTATACCGAGGCGGTGGCAAATAAAAACACCGTAGTCAACACCCAAAAGCTGTTGGAGGAGGCAAAAACGGCGCTTTCCACACGCTACCTTGGCGGTATGCAGGAGAGCTTTGACCGCTTTTTGTCGGTGCTGTTTTCCGCCGATACGCCCGAGTCTGTCATGGATCCCTCCTTTGAGGTCTCTCTGCGCAAGGGCGGTAAGACCCGTTCCATGGAAAGCTTCAGCCGAGGCTGGCGGGATGCGGTGCAATT
>JAFTMU010000138.1 GCA_017452215.1 Clostridia bacterium | reverse complement strand
CAGAAAAGACCTTTGCATTTTTAGATCAATTCACCGGCAAAAAGCCCTTCGTCAAGATCGGCATGGAGCTGTATTATGCCGAGGGACCCGCAATCGTCAAGGAGATCAAGAGAAGAGGACACAAGATCTTCCTGGATCTCAAGCTCCACGATATCCCCAACACAGTCAAAAAGTCCATGGCGGTGCTTTCTCGCCTGGACGTGGATATGACCAACCTGCATGCCGCAGGCACCACCCGCATGATGGAGGCGGCAATCGAGGGACTGACCCGTCCCGACGGCACCCGTCCTCTCTTGATCGCAGTCACACAGCTTACCTCCACAGACCAGGAGAGCATGGAAAAGGATCTCTTGATCGAGAGACCTATCGCCGACGTGGTCATGCACTATGCGTCCAACGCAAAGAATGCAGGGCTCGACGGCGTGGTCTGCTCCCCCTTGGAGGCAGGAAAGGTCCACGAGCGCTGCGGCAGCGGCTTTGTGACCGTGACCCCGGGCGTGCGCTTTGCCGACGGTGATATCGGCGACCAAAAGAGAGTCATGACTCCTGCCGAGGCAAAGAAGATCGGCTCGGACTATATCGTGGTGGGCAGACCCATCACAGCAGCAGCCGACCCCGTAGCGGCATACGAGAGATGCGTTGCCGAATTTGTAGATTGAGAAATAAAAGAAAGGACATAGACAATCATGGAACAACTTCAAAAACTGATCGCAAAGGACCTGCTTTCCATCAAGGCAGTATTCTTCCGTCCCCAAGAGCCCTTTACCTGGGCGAGCGGCATCAAGAGCCCCGTGTACTGCGATAACCGTCTGACCCTCTCCGCACCCCAGGTGCGTACCGACGTAGAAAACGGTCTTGCGCAGCTGATCAAGGAGAACTACCCCGAGGCAGAGGTGCTCATGGGTACCTCCACCGCAGGCATCGCTCACGCCGCTATCACCGCACACCTGATGGGCATTCCTATGGGATACGTCCGCTCGGGCGCAAAGGATCACGGCAGACAAAACCAGATCGAGGGTAAGCTGGAAAAGGGACAAAAGGTGGTCGTGGTGGAGGATCTGATCTCCACGGGCGGCAGCGTTCTGGAGGTGGTCGAGGTGCTGCGTGCAGCAGGTGCAGAGGTGCTTGGCATCGTTTCCATCTTCACCTACGGTATGAAGAAGGGCATTGACCGCATGGCTGCGGCAAACGTCAAGAATGTCAGCCTTACCAACTTCGACGTGATCGCAGATGTAGCGGCAGAGACGGGCTATATCCGCCGTGAGGACGTTGCAAAATTGATCCAATTCCGTAACAACCCCTCCGACGAGAGCTGGATCGGAGCGTAAGAGATGAGGGGCCTGATCGATATCAAGGATCTCACCCCGGGTGAGATCGACGAATTGATCGCAGTAGCGAACGATATCATCGAGAATCCCAAAAAGTATTCCGAGGTGTGCCACGGCAAAAAGCTGGCGACCCTGTTCTTCGAGCCCTCCACCCGTACCCGCTTGAGCTTTGAGGCGGCCATGTACGAGCTTGGCGGAAACGTCATGTCTGTGGCAGGCGGCGCCTCCTCCTCGGCGGCAAAGGGAGAGAGCGTGGCGGATACGGCAAAGACCGTTTCCTGCTATGCGGATATCATCGCCATGCGCCATCCCAAGGAGGGAGCCCCCTTGGTGGCGGCAATGAACGCCTCCATTCCCGTGATCAACGCAGGCGACGGAGGACACAATCACCCCACCCAGACCCTGACCGATCTGTTGACCATCTCCCGGGAGAAGGGAAGACTCAACGATCTTACCGTGGGCTTTTGCGGAGATTTGAAGTTCGGCAGAACTGTACACTCCCTGATCTCGGCACTTTCTCGCTATACGGGCATCAAGATCGTGCTGATCTCTCCCGAGGAGCTGACAGTGCCCGACTATATCAAGACCGAGGTGCTGGATAAGGGCGGCATCGAATACGAGCAAACGGGGGATCTGCTCTCTGTCATGCCCAAGCTGGATATCCTTTATATGACCCGTGTG
>JAFTMU010000137.1 GCA_017452215.1 Clostridia bacterium | reverse complement strand
CCTTGAAAGGAGGTCTTGGGCGTGTCCTTGTTTGTCATTGCAGATCTGCATCTTTCCTCGGACGGAAGCAAGTCTATGGAAAAGTTTGGTTCCCGATGGACGAATTATATGCAAAAATTGAAAAACAATTGGTCCTTGCTGGTCAAGGATGAGGACACGGTGATCGTCCCCGGAGATATTTCCTGGAGCTTGAAATTGGAGGATTCTCTCCCCGATCTTAAATTTTTGGATTCCCTGCCCGGCAGAAAGCTGATCGGTAAGGGCAATCATGACTTCTGGTGGGCTACCGCCTCGAAAATGAAGGCTTTTTTTGAAGCCAACGAGATCGGTTCCATTGACATTCTTTACAACAATGCATATCTTGAAAAGGAGTGTATTCTTTGCGGAACGAGAGGTTGGTTCGTTGAGGAGGCACAACAGCATACGGTGGGAAGCGTGGATTATCTTCGCATCGTCAACCGTGAGACCATTCGCTTGCGCATGAGCCTTGACGAGGCAATGAAGCTGAAAAACAGCGCTGAGGGATTGGATCTGCCCATTCTGGTCTTTTTGCATTTTCCGCCGGTATGGAACGGGTTTGTTTGCAGAGAGATCGTGGATGTATTACATGAGTACGGTGTGCGCACCTGTTATTTCGGACATATTCACGGCGCATATTACTCGCCAAGGTCCTTTGAATTTGAAGGCATTGAAATGCTCCTGTGCGCTGCTGACTATCTCAATTTTGCACCATTGCCAATCCGTTTTGAATAAAAAATTATTTATATCACCGAATTTTGCAAAAAGTATTGACAAAAGCTTGAAAAAATTATAAAATATAGTTTGTATGTAAAAAACTTTACCATTTATATTTGGAGGACTTAAAAAACATGAGTTTGATCAAATCCGAAAAAACCGAAAAGAATCTTTATACCTTGGAATTCTCGGTTGACAAGGAAACTTTCAACAAGGCGGTATCCAACGTGTACCGCAAGCAGGTGGGCAAAATCTCCGTGCCCGGCTTCCGTAAGGGCAAGGCTCCCCGCTCCGTCATCGAAAAGATGTACGGCAAGGGCTTCTTCTACGAGGATGCAGTCAACGAGGTGCTTCCTGCCGCTTTTGATGAGGCACTCAAGGAATCCAAGCTGGATATGGTCGGTCAACCCGAGTTTGATATCGTTTCCATTGATGACAACGGTCTCGTTATGACCGCAAAGGTCACTGTAAAGCCTGACGTGAAGATCAAGGATTACCTTGGCATCGAGGCTGAAAAGAAGGTAGCTGAGGTTACCGACGAGGAGATCGAGAGAGAGATCAATATGGTGCGTGAGCGCAATTCCAGAGAGATCGAGGTTACCGACGGCGCTGCTGTCATGGGCGACGTTTGCAACATCAATTATGAGGGTTTTGTTGACGGCGTTGCATTTGAAGGCGGCAAGGGTGAGGATTATCCCCTGAAGCTTGGCTCCGGCAACTTCATCCCCGGCTTTGAGGAGGAGATCGTTGGTCACAAGATCGGCGAGGATTTCGACGTTAACGTCACCTTCCCCACCGAGTACCACGCAAAGGAGCTTGCCGGCAAGGCTGCCGTATTCAAGACCCAGATCCTCAAGATCAAGCACATCGAGCTTCCCGAATTGGATGACGATTTTGCGAAGGACGTTTCGGAATTTGACACGATGGATGAATACCGTGCCGATATCAAGGCAAAAATTGCTAAGAGACATGAAAACGAGGCTGACAACCAATTCGAGACTGCAATTCTCGACACCTTGATCGAAAAATTGGAGGCTGAGATCCCCGAGGCAATGTTCGTTGCCGAAACCGAGAACTTCGTACGTGACTATGATAACCGTCTGCGTATGCAGGGTCTGGACCTCAAGACCTACTTCCAATACACCGGAATGGATCTCGACAAGCTTCGTGAGCAGCTCAGACCTCAGGCTGAAAAGCAGGTCAAGCTCCGTTTGGCTCTTGAAAAGATCGCAAAGCTCGAAAAGCTCAAGGTTACAAAGACCGACATCAACAACGAGTTCAAGCGCATTGCTGAAGAATACAGCATGGAGGTTGACAAGGTTCGTGAGCTGATTCCGGAGGATTCCATTGCAGAGGATATGAAGGTCAAGAAGGCAATGGACCTTGTAAAAGAAAAAGCAATCGTAAAATAAGAAAAGTTATTTTATTCGAACCGGAAGTCGCTTTTGCTATTTCCGGTTCGTCATTTCACAAGAAAAGAGGTATGCAAAATGTTTGATTCCAGAGATTATACCAAAGACGCCTTGGTTCCCATGGTGGTAGAGCAAACGGGCAGAGGGGAACGCTCTTATGACATCTTCTCTCGCCTGCTCAATGACCGCATCGTATTTTTGTCTGACGAGGTCAATGACACCACTGCTTCTCTCGTTGTTGCGCAGATGCTCTTTTTGGAAGCCCAAGACCCTGATAAGGATATCTCCTTTTATATCAACTCCCCCGGCGGCTCCGTAACGGCAGGCATGGCAATTTACGATACGATGAACTTTATCAAGTGTGACGTTTCCACCATTTGCATCGGCATGGCGGCAAGTATGGGCGCGTTCCTGCTTTCCTCCGGTGCAAAGGGTCAGGCTACGGACATCGCAATTCAGGCAAAGCAGATTTTGCGCATCAAAGCGACTTTGAATCAGATTTTGGCTGACAATACCGGAAAGCCCCTGGAAGTGATTGAGCGCGATACCGACCGAGACAACTACATGACCGCACAGGAAGCTT
>JAFTMU010000136.1 GCA_017452215.1 Clostridia bacterium | reverse complement strand
GATCGGGGAGGATGCAGATCTGCTTTCCAATGCAACGACACTGATGCTGGACGACGTACCGCCCTTGGTGCATCGCTTTGACGGTGTTTGCTATCCTGCCCACGTGGACAGGGAAGCGAATGGGCTTTTGGCAGTGCTTGGAATGTTTCCCGAAACGCCAAGCTTTGCGCTGGCGGAATTTCACGATGATGGAAAGATCGAAGCATACCGTGAAAAGCATCCGCCTTTGCAAAAAATGCGAACTGTGATCGGCTCTGATGCCCATTATTTGTGGGACATCCGAGACAAGGAGCATTTCTTTGATTTGGACGACGAGCCGTACAGCACGGAATTTGTCCGCAGACAGCTGTTTCGGGTTTTGAAAGGAGAAGGGAAATGAAGGAGCTTTCGTTGAACGTTCTTGATATTACCGAGAACTCCGTTAAGGCGGGAGCGACTCTGATCCGTATTCTCTTAGAGGAAACAGAGGAAACCTTGACCATCACCATTACAGATGACGGTTGCGGCATGAAGGAGGAGATCCTTCGTGGGGTGATCGACCCGTTCTATACCACCAGAACCACCCGTCGGGTGGGCTTGGGGATCCCGCTGTTTAAAATGGCGGCAGAGCAAACGGGGGGAGAGATCCGCATCACCTCAAGACACGAATCCGAGTTTCCAGAAACGCACGGGACGGAAGTCGTAGCTACCTTTTACAAGCAGCATATCGACTTTACGCCCATGGGGGATATTATTTCTACGGTGACGACCCTGATACAGGGAAGTCCCCACATTGATTTTGAATTTCGGCACGATTTCGGAGAACTTCATGTTCGCTTGGATACAAGAGAGCTCAGGGGGATCCTTGGCGCCGACATTCCTCTGAACACCCCCGAGATCATTCGGTGGATTAGAGACTATCTACAAGAGCAATATTAAAAAAATATACAATAAAAGGAAAGGAATTACACTATGAAATCTTTGGCAGAGCTTGCAGCGATCAGAGAGAAAATGAAGGACAAGATCGTGCTGCGTGAAGGCGCAAGCGGTACCCGCATTGTTGTTGGTATGGCTACCTGCGGCATCGCAGCAGGCGCACGTCCCGTTCTCAATGCATTTGTTGAGGGCGTTGATAAGGAGGGCTTGAACGGTCAGGTCATGGTATCTCAGACCGGTTGCATCGGCATTTGTCAGTACGAACCCGTTGTCGAGGTCTTTGAAGCCGGCAAGGAAAAGGTAACCTACGTAAAAATGACTGCTGAAAAGGCAGAAAAGGTCATCAAAGAGCACATCAAGGGCGGAAAGGTCGTGCAGGAATACACGATCGCAAATGCCCAGAAAGCATAATTTGGAGGTATCGTTTTTATGATTCGTGCACATGTATTGGTTTGCGGCGGTACAGGTTGTACCTCGTCCGGAAGCCCTAAGATCCAGGATGCATTCCATGCGGAGATCGAAAAGAACGGTTTGGCGGAAGAAGTAAAGGTCGTTCAAACCGGTTGCTTTGGTCTTTGCGCACTCGGCCCCGTCGTTATTATCTATCCCGACGGTACCTTTTACAGCAACGTCACCGTAGAGGATGTTTCCGAGATCGTCAGCGAGCACCTGCTCAAGGGTCGTGTCGTTGAAAGATTGGTTTACAACGATACGGGGGATGCAAAGGAGAATGCAGAAGCTGCTCATTCTTCCTTGAATGACACCATCTTCTACAAGTCCCAATACCGTTTGGCACTGCGTAACTGCGGTGTGATCAACCCCGAGAACATCGATGAATACATCGCTATGGACGGCTATTCCGCACTGGGTAAGGTATTGACCGAAATGACTCCCGACGACGTTATCGCAACCATTCTTGATTCCGGCTTGCGTGGACGTGGCGGCGCAGGCTTCCCCACGGGTATGAAGTGGAAGTTTGCTTCGGGCAACAGAGGACAAGTACAAAAGTACGTTTGCTGTAATGCGGACGAGGGTGACCCCGGCGCATTCATGGACCGTTCGATCCTTGAGGGTGACCCCCACGCTTTGATCGAGG
>JAFTMU010000010.1 GCA_017452215.1 Clostridia bacterium | reverse complement strand
GACTGCATTTGGGCGGCGGCGGCCAAGGGTGAGGAGCAAAACGTGATGCTCGCCTACTTTGACGACGATGACACCGCACCTGCCAAGCAGGTCAAGGTCAGCTTCCAAAACGTAGAAAACCAAAACGGCGTTCGCTTGGAGTACTACTGTTTGGACGAACACCACGATGCAGAGCTTGTTCGTGAGGAAATCTTCACCGCAACCGATTTTGCCGCTTATCTTACCATGCCGCTTCACAGCACGTATCTCTTAAAGATCGTACCGTTGGCATAACTCCCAAACAAGGGGAAGATACCCGAACAAACCGTATTGTTATTGGTAACCACAAACGCAGCGCTTGTCAGAAAAAGCGAAAAAAATATCCCGACAGAGTTTTTAGATCTGTCGGGATACTTTTATTTGATGGTTTCCGATAGTTTGATTTCGGAAACCCCGTCCGCAGTCACAACAAACAGCGCCGATTCGGAATTTTTTTCGTTTAAGTCGAGAAGCAATTTTCTAAAAGCAAACGAGGGGATGTCTATCCATTGATCCTACCACATACATAAAACGAAATCGATTTCGCTATCGTTTGCTTCCTGTATTTTACCAAGCAAAAATGCTTCATCAGCCATTTCTTTGGATAATGCATTTCGTATGATTGTGCTGTACTCGTTTCCTTTCGCAGAATATAAAACAATCGCTTGTGTATATTGGTTTTTCTCGGCATCAGAAAGCAATTCTGCCTTTTCCTTCATGCACGCAAACACGGTCAAATCAGGTGTTTTGTTCGTTTTGAGTTCCAATAACGATTGCATGATTTTCCTTTCATCCATAGAGTGGATCCCTTCGTCCTTTTTTCGACCGACAGGTAACTTGCGTTAAAAAGCAGTCCTTTCCCGTACATTCCGCTCGGAAAGCTCCTTGCTTTTTATTCCAGTGTTGTAAAAAAACGAAGAATTTCTTCTCGGCTTGCCTCTACAAAGCCGGTGATCATGGTTCCCTTTCCACCGCCTCGGCCGCCAAGTGCTTCCCGCATTTGGGCCGCCAAAGGAGCAAGCTCACCCTCTCGGATGCCAACCACATAGGAATACCCTCCCTTTCCGTTCTCGGAGCATGCGGCAAACAGACCGTTGGTACGGGTCACACCCTCGTTGACCAGCTTTCGCAACAGCCCCGAATCGCATCCCTCTTCAAACAGGCAGATCGCTTTCTCCGTGGGGCGAATAGACTCCAAGCGAAGGGTCAGCAACCGTTCTCGCAGATCACGAAGCTCACGGAGTTTTCCCTCAAAGACGGTTTCCCTCTCCTCTACGGCTCGTGCGATCTCCTCGGAACGAACCGAATACCGCTCGGCAATAACCGTAGCATTGTCAGCCAAAGCCTTGTCATACTCAAAAGCATCCGCACCTGCGGCTACCCGCATACGGCTTCCCTTTTTATACTTGATAAAGCCCTTGATGCGAATACCGCCAATCTGTCCTGTAAAGGCCAGATGGGGGGCACAGCAAGCACAGCGGTCATATCCTTCTATCTCCACGATGCGGATCTTTCCCGAAAGCTCGGTCTTGCTTCGGTATTCCAACGATGCCAAGGCATCCTCCTCGGGATAATAACAACGAATCGGGCAATTGGCCCAAACAGCCTCGTTGGCAAGACGCTCAACCCTCTGTACCATTTCCTCGGTCAAAGGTGCAGCCGTATCAATGGTAAATTCGTCTCGGCTCATGTGAAACCCTGCGTTTTCAATGCCATAAAGAGAATGGATCAAGCCCGAAATGATATGCTCAGCCCCATGGTTTTGCATACGGCGAAGGCGCACCTCGGCGTGGACGGTTCCTTGCACATGTTGACCGACCGTCAGCAAT
>JAFTMU010000135.1 GCA_017452215.1 Clostridia bacterium | reverse complement strand
GGTAGGTCTTAACGCCGTCGATCGTAGCGTAGAGGTAGAACTTGCCCTCCTCACCTGCTACTGCTTCCAAAACGACCTTGATCGCCTCGTCTGCGGTCTCGGTGGTCTCATAGTAGAAGCCCTTCATTGCGCCGGTGATGTAGAGCATCTTGTCAAGGTTCTCCTGCTTGAGAGCGAAGAAGTACTCAACGCCTGCCTCGGGAGCATCAACAACGGTGGGAACCAGAACGGATACGGTGATGGGGAACACCTTGGTGTCACTCACCTCACCGGAGGTGATGGTAGCAGTCACGTTGACGGTCTTGCCTGCTGCATCGGGGGTAACGGTGAGCTTGTTGCCCTCGATCACGAAGGCATCGTCATCCGCTGCCCAGGTGATCTTTGCCTGCGTAAAGGTGGAGCCGAAGATGGGAAGATCGATTACTGCGTCCTGCTCAACGGTCTCGGGGAGGGTCAGCTCAGCCTTCTCTGCTGCCACCTTGTCGGCGTCGGAGATCTTGGTGGTATCCGTCAGCGTTGCAAAGCGAGCAACGAAGCTGGTGGATTGAGATGCGTATTTGATCTCGGAGGTGCTGAAGGTCTCAAAGGTGCCGTAGGAACCAAGATATTGAACCTTGTCAGCTCCGCCGATCTTAACGGTGGTAGCAACGCTGTTGATCTCTGCGTTGTAGGTCCAGGTGCAAGCGTTGTCGTCATCCTTGTGGGAAGAAACCTTGATGCCTGCGCTGCCTGCTTTGTACTCATAAACGAAGATGTAGGTCTTGATGGTGCCGTCCATGTAGTAGAGGTAGTACTCTCCTGCCTTATCGGAGGCTTCCAGGAAAATATCTGCTGCCTTGGAGGGATCAGCGGTGGTGGCAAGGAAGTTGCCGTCCATGTCGCCTGCAAAGAACAGAGTCTTGCCGATGTTCTTCTGTTTGAGGAAGAACTTGTAGCCCGTGCCAACGGCAGGAGCGTTTACGATCTCGGGAATGAGCGTGGGAGCTGCGGAAATGACCAGCTCAAAGGTTGCGGTATCGGTTGCTTCACCCGAGGAAAGGGTTGCGGTCAGGGTCACCTTGACCTCCTGGTCGGGAAGAGCTACGATCAGCTTGCCGTTTTCGATCTTGGCGTAGTCGTTTGCGCTGACTGCCCAAGTGATCTTAACGTCGGTGTAAAGCTTGGGAGCGGTAACAAGATCATAGATACCCGCCTCATTGACGGAGGTAAGACCCTGGAGCAGCTCCTTCTCAAAGGCGATCTGCTCGGCGGGAGTGCGTTCTGCAACAACGAAGTTGGAGAATGCCTTGTCGTCAACGGGAACCAGGTAAACCTTACCGTTGTAAAGGGAAACCAGACCCGTTACGTCGGAGGCGTAGCCGATGTGATCATTGACTGCCTTCTTGAATGCGCTCTCCTGCTCCTTGGTCAGCATGCTGGTAGAGGAGGAGATACGAACGTAGGACTGGTTGCCTGCCAGAGTGAAGCACCAGTAGGTGTCGTTGTCAGAGGACTGACCCAGAACGGTTGCGCCCTTGACGGTGACCAGCATGGACTGCAGATCCACCAGCTCGTCAGCATCCAGACCGTCTGCTGCCTTGTAGATGTCGGTGATATCTTTGGGAGCAACGGGTTTGAGCTCGGAATTGATGATCTCGACCGATGCGTCAGCAACCTGAGCGATGCCGCTGTAGGTGTCACGGATACCCGTTACACGAACGGTCATACCGATCTTCAGACCCATTTCGGAGGGCTTCTTGTCCAGATTGTACACGAAGTAGCCGCCGTCGGTGTCCTGCAGGTACAGGTCGTTTTCCTTGGCGGTCTCCACGATACCCGTGATCACGCCCTTGATGACAACTGCTTCCTCGTCTTCCTTTGCCATAAACTCTGCGTGAGTCAGCTCCTTGAATACGGGAACCTTATGGTTAAAGGAAACCTGAATGGAGTTGCCGTTTGCATCCTTGATGGTTGCGGTGAGGACGTAGGGGATCTCCTTTGCGGACTTTTCGTCAACGTCCACGGTGACCTTGTTGTTGTCACCGACGACGATCTTAACGCCTTCGGTAACGTCTACGGTCCATTCGACGGTGTAGCTTTCCTGGTTAACGAAAAGGGTACCGACTACGGTGTAGTCTGCAGCGGTGATCTCTGCCTTGTTCTTGTACAGGTTCTGCAGGTAGTCTCTTGCGGCTTCAAGATTTTGATTGCCGCCGCCAAAGCACGCTGTCAGAAGTCCCAGACACATCACAAGAGCGAGAATGAGGGAAACTGTCTTTTTCATGGTGTTTTTCTCTCCTTTTATTATTATTTTATGGTGATATCACCAATAGAGAACACTTTGATCTGATAGGGGAAATCTGCGTTGTATTCGGTCTTGTAGAAATCAATGACGCCCTTGACGTCAATGGTCTTGCCCTCAAAGTAGGAGGAGGTTATGAGCTCGTCGTTCTCGTCGTACAAAACGGCGGTGCGCACGTCGATCACGGTGCCGTCTGCTGCCTCGCAGGTAAAGGTCATAGCGCCCTTATCGTCGCTATCACTGTTTTGGGTGGTGTAAATGCTCTTGATGCGAAGATCCTTCATCTCCACCGAGGTATAGACGGCGAGATTTGCATAAGAGAAGGTCTTTTTCTCCTCCTCGAATTGGATCTCTACCTCGCCCGTGGCAAATTCCTTTGCGTCGGTGAGGCGGTAAGAGGGATCGTGCTTTTCGTCATCCAATCTTTGAATGTTGTTGGGATCCTTGGGGTTTCTGCTTCGGTATTGAAGTCCCGAGACCTGATAGGAGTCACCAACCTCCCAGTACTGCACCGTGCCCACGATTCGCACACGGTTGCCTACGGTGAGAATATCCAGCCCGTCGCCGCTGAGGTTGAAGCCGTAGTAAACGTACATACCGTAGTCCCTATCGGTTTCGTCGTCGTAGCTTTCCACGTAAACGCTGGATTCGTCGTTCATGGTGATCACGCCCTCAAAGGCGACCTTTTGTCCCTCGTAATCGGCTACGTTGCAGCGCAGCTCCTTGAGGTCCAGGGAAATTGCGTCGGCATAGCAGAAATCGGGGTCCTTCTCGGTGGAGTGTACGTGGAGCACCTCTCTCTTTGCCTGGTCGATAGCGGCAAGACAGGTTTCGCCGTAGCGGTTCTGTCCCGAGTTGGAGGCGATGGCAAGACCGTTTTGCAAAAGCTCGATGTTGAGGTTGCGGTATTCGGTCATCTCCTCGGTCTTGTACCATACCCAAACAAGGTAACGGTCGCCCGTGGAGTCTGCGTTCCAGGTGGTGTTATCGGATTCGAGAATGATGGAGGTTGCATTCTTGAGCTTTTCTTTTGTAAAATTGGAAGCTTTTTTGCCCCATACCTCGATCTTACCCGTGGATTCGGGGGTGTTGACTGCTAAGTATCTTGCTTTGAGAATGCCGGTAGAGGAAACGTCCTTGGAAACGAAGAAGTGGGTGGTATCTCCGTCGATGAATGCCTTGACCTCTGCCTCGGTTTTCAAGGATTCCGATGCCATATTGAGCGTTACGGTTGCAGCGTAGTCAATATGCTCGGGCTCCCCTTCGCCACTGCAAGCGGCGAAGCAGGAGACGAGCGAACAGATCAACAGGACCGCCGCAAGCGCTTTCGTAAAGGTTGCTTTCATAGGTCCTTTCCTTTCGTTTGGGATCAGGACTTATACTCGCACTCGGCAACGGCGTCGGCAAATGCCTTTTTGATCATTGCCATCACGTCACCGCCTGCATCTGCGGTAAAGCACTTCTGCATCAGGGCGCCCACCTGGTCACGAGCCTCGGAGGAGCCGTTGAATGCGGGAGAGGTGTAGTAGGAATCTACCTGCTCGATACAAACCTTTGCACTGAGCGCAGCGATCTGCTTGCCGCCGTCTGCCTTGCTCAAGAAGTTTGCGTAGTATTCGTCGTTCTCAACGGATTTGATCACGGGAACGTATCCGGATGCCTCGGAGAACTCTGCCTGGAAGTTTACGTTGGTGGTGAGGAACTTCATGAACAGCCAGGAAGCGATGACCTCCTGGGGATCTGCGCTTTGCATGATGCAAAGGGAAGGACCTTGGCTGATCGCCTTGGGATTCTCGGCGTCGATCTGAGGAATGGGAGCGATGCCTACCTCAAAGGGGTAGTTGCCCTTCTTGTCAGCGGCGGGACGCTGGTGAGTTGCACCTGCGGAGGAGCCGATGGACATATAGCTCTTGACCTTATCCTTGGCGGTGGTGGTGAACAGACCCGAGGTGTAGCTTCCCAGGATCTCCTGGGTGGTCACGTAGCCCTTTTGATACCATTCTCTGAATTTTGCAACGAATTCGTGGTTGGTCTCGTTGTCAAACAGGAAGTGGTTGTTTTCGTCGTTGCTGGTGTAGGGAGAGCCCATCTGCTCGCACATGGTGATGAACCAGTTTGCTTCGCTGTCGTATCCCAAAGGAATGGAGTTCTTGTCAATTGCCTTGATCTTTGCGCAAACGTCCTCCAGCTCCTCCCAGGTGGTGGGAACGGTCAGGTTGTTTGCTTCAAAGAAGGTCTTGTTGTAGTAAAGAACCTCGGTGGACTTGGAAAGGGGCAGTGTGTACATCTTGCCGTCACCGAACTGTCTGCCTTCCTCGTAGTAGCCCGTGATGAAGTCTGCCTTCTGTTCATCGGTCAGACCCATGGGGACCTTGGTGCCGTCGGCAAGAGTGATCTCCAGGTCGCTATCGATGAACTGATCCAGGGTGACCACGGCGTTTGCCAGGTTGTAGAGGGCTACGTGGTCGGGATAGCAGTAAGCGATGTTGGGCTGATTCTGTACCGTGATCTCGGTACTGATCTGGTCTCTTACGTCATCGTAGCCGCCCACCTGGGAGTGCTCGATGGTGATGTTGGGGTAGAGCTCGTTGAAGTCCTTGATATAGTAATCAAGAACGGTGCTCAGATTTTCACCCATGGTGTGGTAGAAGGTGATGGTGACGGGAGCGTTCACGTCAAAGCCGCCTTCGGGCATGGTGAAGTTGGGCATCTCCTTGGTTCCGCAGCCTGCCATGGCGAAAATGCCGAGGCACAGGGTGAGGACCAGAAGGAGAGAGGTGAGTGTTTTTTTCATGACTCTTACATACCTTTCTGTAATATTGTGGTGTATTGCAGGGGGAGATCAGCCCTTGATTCCGCTTCTGGACACGCCCTTCATGATATATTTTCTCAAGAAAATAAACACGAGGAACAGAGGAGCGGAAACAATGGCGACTGCCGCCATTTGCACGGGGTAATCGGTCATTTGCGTGTTGGCATCGGTGAATGCGTTACGCAATCCGTTGGTGATCATCTGGTGCGCTTCATCGTTGGCGACCAGACGGGGCCACATATAGGAGTTCCATGCGCCCATCATCTTCAGAATGGTGATGGAGATGAGGGTGGGGAGCGCCAAGGGGATCATGACCTTCCACAAATATTTGATGTCGCTGGTGCCGTCTACCTTTGCCGCCAGATACAGCTCGTTGGGGATCTGCAGGAAATTCTGACGTAACAGGTAAATGTAGAACACGCTGACAAGGAAGGGAATGATCAGTGCGGTAAAGGTGTGCATCCAGCCCAGATTGTTGACCGTTACGTAGTTGGTAATGGTGAACAATTCACCGGGGATCATCATGGTGGCAAGAAGCGCTGCAAAGAGAGCGTTCTTTCCCTTGAACTCCAAGCGGGCGAATGCGAACGCCGAGAGCACGGTGATGATCAGGGAAAGCACGGTGGAAACAAGTCCCACGTACAGGGTGTTGAGGAACAGTGTTCCGAGATTTGCGGTATCAAACGCCTTGACGTAGTTGAACCACTGAATGTTTTGCGGGAAGAAGGAGGGAACCGTCCACATATACTCCTCAATGCTTTTGAGGGAGGAGATGATCATCCAATAAAAAGGGAAGAGGACGACCAATGCCATAATACCCAAAAACAGGTAAAGGAGCGTATAGGAGAACACCTTAACGACACGCTGACGGGCGGATACCTTTTGCAGGTCCTTTGCCTTCATAACGGCGATCTTATTTTCTGCCATGAGGTACCTCCTTTAATAGTGTGTCTTTTTCTTGCTGACATACAGGTTTATCATGGTGACGATAAAGATGATGCCAAACAAGATCAAGGCGGCGGCGCTGGCTCGTCCCTGCTTATTGGAGAGCGCATCGTAAATGAAGCCGACCATGGTGTTCAGTCTGCCTGCGTCTCCTACGGGGCCCATGTCCTCGCCGAAGATACCGACGATGCTGGAATACTCCTTGAAGCCGCCGATGAAGCCTGTGATGACAACGTAGGCGAGCATGGGAGAGAGGAGCGGAACGGTGATCTTTCTGAACACTCTCACACGGGAGGTGCCGTCCACCCTTGCGGCGTCGTAATATTGCTTGTTGACGCTTTGGAGTCCGCCCAGAAGGATCAGGATCTTAAAGGGCAGAGCGTCCCAGACAATGTATACCACCATAACGGCGATGTTTGCCCAATAGGAGGAGCCTGCGTTGATCCAGTTGATGGGCTCCACGCCGAACAGTCCTAAGAAGTTGTTGATGATACCTGCTGTGGTGATGAGCTGATTCTCACCGCCAAGCGCCGTACCGATGATGTTGAACATTGCCGCAAATACCATACCGATCGCAATGGAGTTGGTAACGTAGGGCAAGAAGAAGATGGTCTGCAAAAGTCTTTGCAGGGGACGGATCGCATTGAGGCATACGGCGATCAGAAGCGCTAAGATCGTTGAGATCGGAACCGTAAGCACACAAAGCAGGATGGTGTTGGTCAAGCAAGTGATAAACTGTTGGTAGTTGATAACGTCCTTAAAGTTATCGATGCCAAACTCGAACACCCTTCCGCCAATTTCGGCGGAGCTGCTGTAATCCACCAAAAAGGCCATGCGTATGGTGTTGACGATGGGCCATGCGGTGAATACCAGCAGAAGAACGAGGGCAGGCGCAAGATAGATCCACGCCTTCCACGGATGCTTACTGCCTACCATTTCTTATCCCTCCGTCTTGTTTTTGCGTTTGAGCAACGTGTCGGTGACGGCGACGTCGAATGCAGGGGGGATCGGAATGCGGACCTCGGTGGTCTTGTTGAAGAGCAGGACCTTGTGAGGCTTTAAGGCATAGCGAACGGTCTTTTCCGAGGGATCGATCTTGTAGTCGGCATTGACGATGGCACGGATGATGGGATTGACCGAATCGGCGTGGGTAGAGACTACGCTGACGTCACGTCCCATGACCTCCACACTGTTCAGGTCACATTCCAGAGGACCGTTGGCGGTGGGGATGAAGCCCTCGGGACGAATGCCCACGATGACCTCCTGGTCGGCTACGCCCGGCACGTCCATGACTGCCTTGCCGCCAATGTAGAGCTCGTCGTTCTTGACCCGACCATTGAACACGTTGATGGGAGGTGTACCCAGGAATTTTGCAACAAAGAGGTTGGTGGGGTCGTCATAGACCTCCTGGGGCTTGCCCGTTTGCTGGATCACGCCCGCCTTCATGACCACGATCATATCCGAGATGCTCATGGCTTCCTCTTGGTCGTGGGTGACGAAGATGGTGGTGATACCGGTTTCTCTTTGAATGCGGCGGATCTCCTCACGGGTCTGCAAGCGCAGACGTGCGTCCAGGTTGGAAAGAGGCTCGTCCAAAAGCAGTACGCTGGGCATTTTTGCAAGCGCACGTGCAATCGCCACACGCTGCTGCTGACCGCCCGAGAGCTCGCTGGGCTTTCTGCCCATCAATTCGTCGATCTGTACCAGCTTTGCGGCTTGGTAGGTTCTTTCCAGCATCTCCTTTTTGGAGAGCTTGTCCGCTCCCTTAAGGTTTTGCAGAGGGAACATGATGTTCTGCTTGACCGTCATATGCGGATAGAGCGCATAGTTCTGGAATACCAAGCCGACGCCTCTGTTTTCGGGGGAGAGGTCGGTCACCTCGTCGTCTCCGAAGTAGATCTGACCGCCCGAGACCTTTTGCAGTCCGCAGATCATGTACAGGGTGGTACTCTTACCGCAGCCCGAGGGACCCAGCAAGCCGATGAGCTTGCCGTCCGGGACGGTAAAGGTGAAATTGTTCACCGCTGTAAAGTCGCTTTCCGCTTTGTTTCGGGGAGGGAAGATCTTGGTCACGTTTTTCAATACAACTTTCATAAGGTCATCCTTCCTGTATTTTAAAATTTATAAAAATAAATTTTTACCAAAAAAGTAAGAGGATCACGGATACTGCGCCCGTTGCGCTTCCTCCGCATGGATCTTTTTCTTGTATTCCAACAGCTCCTCGGGAGAGTCGAAGATCAGCTGGCTTTGGAGATCCACCGCCACGGTGCCAGCCAAAAGGTCGTGAATGGGGGTATTGCGCTGTGTTGCGCACAAAAGCACGATTTGCAGGATCAAAAGCGCTGCCACGGTCAAAAGTCCCACGATTCCCATTTGTCCAAACACCACCAGGATCAGCACAAAGGCGGGGAACATGGTCTCAATGGTGAATTTACCGAACAGGGTCCGTACCAAGAGAGCCAAGGGGGAGATCTTGACGCCGTCGATGCGCATCAAGGCAACACCAAAGATCTTTTTGCCAAGGGTCTGTCCGTTCTTTAAAAAGAGGGGAACGGTAAAATCAAGGAGCAGGTGGGGGATGAGCAGGGAAAAGGTGGCAATGATCAGGCACAGATGCACCGTCATGTTGAAAAGATAGGAGAGCTCGGTGTCCTTCCGAAGCTCCTCGGAGATCATTCCGTAAAGCTCCTTTTCCTCCTCGGGGAGTGCGTCGAATTGCTCCTGGGTGATATCAAAATTGATGCCGTATTCGGTTTCGTATTTGGTCTGTATTGCTTCTCTTTTTTCCACGTAGCCGTAGTAGAAGCCGTTGAAGCCCAAAACGGCAGACAAAAGGAAGGCGACCCCGACGGCAATGATACAGTACAGGATCACGTCAAAAACATATGCGGAGATACGCTTCCACATATTTGCCTTTTGCAGATCGTAAATCATTCGGGATCGCCTCCTTGCAGAGAAAGATAACTTGGGCAAGAAAAGGATGGATGCTTCAAGCAAAGCCGAAAAAATGCCATCCTTTTTTTATAATAATATTATACCACCTTCAAGTTCCAAAAAGCAACAGTTTTTTTGTTTTTTTGCCCCGATCCGATAGATTTCGGCGTTTTGCCCAAGCAATGTCAGTATTATTGTACAATATTTAACAAACAAACAGTAATAAGGAAGGAGAGAAAAAGAACAACGGGGCGTCACACCCCGTTGTTTTGGCAAAATTTCTCATATTCTTTCAATATTTTTTCCAGCGTGGCGCTCATGGAGTCCCCCGTCTGTTGCTCCACGGTGACGTGAGCATAGCGCTCGTAAAGGCGGGAGCGCTCGTCATACATTTGGCGCAACGTCTGTCCTTTTGGAAGAACGACCCCTCTGTGGGAGTAATCTCCCAAGCGGCAGACCAGCGTTTCGTAGCTGATTTTTAGGTAGACGATGCAGCCCAAGGCGGAAAAATGCTCCATTGCTTCCCTTCCGTAAACTGCGCTTCCGCCTGTGGAAATCACGCAACGGGTAGCAAAAACCGAGGAATTGACCTGATTTTCCAAGGTTAAGAATCCGTCGGTGCCACGCTCCGCAATGATCTCGTGGAGCAGCTTTCCTGTCGCCCTTTGCATGAGCAGATCCGTGTCCATAAACTCGTATCCCAGCTGCTTTGCAAGAAGCACGCCAAGGGTGCTTTTGCCGGAGGAGGGCATACCGATGAGAATGATGTTTTGCATAGTAGTTCTCCGTTTTCTCGCTTTTCTGCCTGCATTATACAGCAAAAACGAAAAAATGTCAACTCCGTCCCCCCACTTTGATAAAAAATCACGCTTTGCGGGGAAAAATGCGAAAACCCTCTTGCAAAGGGGCAGAAAATATGATATAATGCTACACAATAAAATATATCTTATCGAGAGTAACGGAGTGACAGGCACGAAGATGTTACAGCAACATGCCAAGGGTAATTTGCTAATTCCTGAAAGATGAGAGCCGATGCTCCGTCGTGGCGGAGCTTTTTTTTTG
>JAFTMU010000134.1 GCA_017452215.1 Clostridia bacterium | reverse complement strand
AGGTCACCAAACTTCTTGCCGGTAACCTCTTCCATCTTCACAATGTACTCCATGATCTCCGCCATGATACCGTCGTTGATCTGTCTGCCGTCCTCATAGTACTGAGTGCAGGCCTCGGTAGAGATGGTGAAGCCCTGAGGTACAGGGAGACCGATCTTGGTCATTTCAGCAAGGTTTGCGCCCTTACCGCCGAGCAGCTCACGCATGGATGCGTCGCCTTCGGAAAACAGATAGCAATACTTCTTTGCCATGTTTGGTGTTCCTCCATATATATAGAATATTTTTTGACATGCCGAAAATGGGCGCCAAGAAAAAAGCGTTTCGCCCCTCGACTTTCGCATTACAGCCCATTATACCATATTTTTCCCCGTTTTTCCATAGGTTTCAATCCTGAAAACCTCTATAAAAATGTAAACATTTCGTGAACAAAAGCAATTTCGCACAAATCCCCTTTGACACAAGTGCTTTTTTATTGTATAATATGGTAGTTATCAATTTGCGGCGGACTTCCGTGGAAGTCGGGCGCCTTTTGTAGTTTAGAAAAAGAGGTAATCATGGCAGATATCTTCGATTTGTTTAAAAAGATCGCAAAAAAAGAGGAGGATTCCCCCAAGGAGCCCATCACCTGGCTCATCGTGGGTCTTGGAAATACAGGGGATAAGTATTTCAATACCCGCCACAATGCGGGCTTTTTGTGCATCGACTATATCTCACAAAAATGCAACGCACGCATCGATCGGGCAAAATTCCATTCCCTTTGCGGTGAAGCCACCATCGGCACGCACCGTGTGCTCCTGATCAAGCCCCAGACCCTGATGAACGCTTCGGGCAAGGCTGTGGGAGAAGCGGCGGCGTTTTATAAGATCCCGCCCGAGCGGATCCTGGTCCTTTCCGATGACATTACACAGGCACCGGGCAAGCTTCGCCTGCGCCGCAAGGGCAGTGCGGGAGGACACAACGGACTCAAGGACATCATCGCCCACCTTTCCTCCGACGCCTTCCCCCGCATTCGCTTGGGGGTGGGAGAAAAGCCCCATCCCGACTACGATCTTGCCGCATGGGTGCTTTCCGACTTCACCAAGGAGGAGCAAAAGCTTCTGTTCGATTCCTTCGGGAGTGTTTGGGAAGGGCTTGGAAGGCTTCTTGACGGCAAATTCGACGATGCCATGCAGATCTGCAATTCCCACCGCCCAACCACCGAAAAAGAGTAACCTATGAACATTTTTACAACCTGTATCCAAAGCGATCCCGAATACCTCCAGCTCTTGCAAACGGCAGAGCGCAATTTCCACGTCAATCCTCTGCCCATTTTGGCAAGCGGCTTGTGTGACGGCGCCTCCGATGCCTTTTTGATCGCCTTGATCGAGGATACGAAAAAAGCGAGAGGAGACGCCCCCGCCCTCGTGGTCTGCCCCGAGGAAAAGGACTGCGTTCGCCTTTGCGCTATTTTGGAGGAAAACAGACTCCGTTCCGCCTTCTACATGGCAAGAGACCTGACCTTTTATAACATCACCGCCTCCCATGAGTACGAGCATGAGAGGCTTCGTGTGTTGTCGGGGCTTCTTTCGGGCAGCTATGACGTGGTGGTCACCACACCGGATGCCACCCTGGGCTACACCGTCCCTAAGGACCGCCTGCGCTCCTCCACACTGCAAATCGACGAGACCATGACCGTAGAAACCAAAGGGCTTGCCAAAGCGTTGGTGGGAGCAGGCTACGTCCGCACCGATCTGGTAGACAGCCCCGGGCAGTTCGCCATTCGGGGCGGCATCGCCGACGTCTACCCTCCCCACGGCGTTTTTTGCGACCGTGACGGCGGAGAAAAAAGCGGCGCATTTGCTTTACGTATCGAGCTTTTCGGCAATGAGATCGACCGCATGGGTCTTTTCGACCCTGATACACAGCGCATGACCGAAACCGTTTCCTCTGCCTCCTTTCCTCCCGCACGGGAGCTTCTTCCCGACGCCGAGGGGCTTGCCACTTTGCAAAAGGCGGTTTCGTCCCAATTCAAGCGGGCAAGCGAGGAAAAAGCAATCGAGGAGCTGATCAAGGAGAAAACGGCGCTGGATAACGCCGCCAAGGGAAGCGCAGAATTGCATTTCCTCGATAAATATATCTCGCTCATCTACCCCGAGCGTGCCTCCCTTTTGGATTATTTTGACGGACGTACCCTCGTTTGCATCAAGGGCACCAACGCCGTCTGGGATCGGATCAAGGCATCCGAATGGCACCTTTCTCAAACGGTAAGTGAGCTGTTGGAGGGCGGCACCATCGCTTCCAAGCACGCCGAATATGCTAAGACGAGCGCCTCCTTTGAGCTCTTTTGCGACCGGAACGTGACGGTCCACGTGGATTCCATCGCCCACACGGTCAGTGATAAACGGCTCTCCGGGCTGTTTGGCTTCCGCACCCGCCATACGGTCTCCTATTTGGAAAACGAAGCCCTCTTTTTAGAGGACTTGGAGCATTATACACAAAACGGCTACCGTTGCTTGGTCCTCACCGAAAACGAGGTAGCGGCAAACGCCGCCGTCCAAAAGCTCTCCGACAAGGGCTTTCTCCTGTCGGAAAACGCCCAAAGCGTCGCCGAGATGAAGAGGGGCACCGTCAGAGTACTCTCCAAGAATCCGATTGCAGGCTTTGAATTGATACAGCCAAAGGTAGTCCTTCTCACCATGGGAGCCGATGCACGCAGCGGCACGCTCTCCCTGGCCTCGGGGGCAAGCATCAGAAAGAAGAAAAAGAAGAACACCAAAAGCATTCTCTCCTATGCCGAACTGGAAAAAGGCGACTACGTGGTACACGAAACCTACGGTATCGGTCCGTATACGGGCATCGAGACCCTGACCTGTCAGGGCATCACCCGAGAGTCT
>JAFTMU010000133.1 GCA_017452215.1 Clostridia bacterium | reverse complement strand
GGGCCACGGCGGGGTTGATGTGCCCCGCCGTGCCGCCGCCCGTCAACAAAACCCGCATCTCAAATACCTCCCCCGAGAGGTACCTGCCAAAGCATCGCCGTTCCCATAAAGAACACTGCGGTCAAGAGAGACGGAATGGCAAACCAACGCTTATCTCCCTTGAAATACGGAACGAAGCATACCGCCAAAAAGGTGATCGCCGCCAAGGCAAGAAAAGCAAACACACAGCCTGCAATGCTTTGAAAATTGTCTTGGGCAATTCCCTTTCCAAACACCAGCATCCAAAAAAGGAAAGCAGCACAAACACCCAACGATGTATATAACGCTTTTAAAAACTGTCTTGTTCTGATCTTCTTCATTCCGATCAAGTCCTTTCTTTTTATATTTTCTTGTGCGTCGCATATCTTGAAATAGAAAGAATGATTCCCACCTCAAAGATCTGCAGCATCAGCGAGGTTCCTCCGTAGCTGAAAAACGGAAGTGAAATTCCCGTGTTCGGCATGGAGTTGGTCACCACGGCAATGTTGAGAATGACCTGCAACGCCACCTTAAATCCAAGTCCGTAAACCATCAAAGCACTGCATTTATCGGGAGCATGGCGTGCGATGTAAAAGCATCTCCAAACGAAAGCAACAAACAAACCGATCACCAAAGCGGCGCCGATAAATCCAAGCTCCTCGCAAACAATGGTAAAGATAAAGTCGTTTTGCGGCTGGGAAACGTAGCCGTATTTTTGATTACTGTTGCCAAGTCCCGTGCCAAAGAGCCCTCCCGAGCCTATTGCCATGAGCCCTTGCAGGGTCTGCCATGCAGAGCCCAAGGGGTCGGCGTTTTCGATGTTGATCCAGGTATCTACCCGTGCAAAGGCGTACGGGAACATCAGAATCAGTAAAACGGCGGCAAAAACAATGATCCCGCCAATGGCAAAGAGCCATTTGAGCCTTGTGCCTCCCAAAAACATCACCGAGACGCCAAGCATTCCTATGATCAAAAGTCCCGAAACGTGATGCTCCAAGGCAACAAGACCACCCACGGCGGCGATCATAATGCCGGGATACAGAACGCCGTATTTAAAGTCTCCCCCAAAGCGATGCAGTGACATCACCTTTTTTTGATGGGTGGACATAAACCGTGCTAAGGTCAGCACCAGCGCCAGCTTTGCAAGCTCCGAGGGCTGAATGGTAAATACCTTCAAATCGATCCAGCGTCTTGCACCGCTGCCAAGGTCCGACCCCAAGGGCGTCATGACCAAAAGGAGTAAAACGATGGAAATCCCATAAAAAACGTAGCTGAAATCCTTCCAGAATCTTGGAGTACACAGCTTGACGACAAAAAAGGTAAACGCCACTGACAGCAAAAGGAAGATCAGATGCCGTGTTACAAAATAGGTCGTCTCACCGTGGTGCTTCTGTGCAAAAACGTAGGAGGCACTGTAAATCATCACCGTGCCGAAAAGGATCAATGCCGAGGTGATCAGCAATAAGGGAATATCCACGCTTCCCTTGACGGGAAGGACCTCTGTATCCTCCCTTTGGCTATCCTTTTGCAGCTCTCTTACCGCAGAAGATGCGGAATGTGACGCAGGATATTGACGGTTCATATAACATTCCCTCCTCTGCAAAAAATCTGATGCTTGTGTTAAAATCCGAAAACGAAATAGGCAAGGACGCAAAGCAAGGCTTCGATTCCCGAAAAGACTGCGACAATGGTATTTTCCGACCAGCCGCACTGCTCCAGATGATGGTGAAAGGGCGCCATTTTAAAGAGTCTTTTGCCCTTCGTCAATTTGAAATAAAGAATCTGCAATGCGCTACTCAAAAGCTCGAAAACGAACACGCCGCAAACGATCAAGGCAACCAACGGGTCGCCGAAGGAGAACGCCGATCCAATGATCAAAGCCCCTAAAAACAAGGAACCCGTATCCCCCATAAACACTCTTGCAGGGTGAAAATTATAGATCAAAAACCCGAAGGTCGCTCCGATAAGCAACGCCCCTACCATGGAAAGCGACTGATTTTGTGCAAGAAAGGCAACGACAGCATAGAAAACACCGATCACTGCGGATACCGAGGATGCCAAGCCGTCGATCCCGTCGGT
>JAFTMU010000132.1 GCA_017452215.1 Clostridia bacterium | reverse complement strand
TATCCCCCTTTGACGCCAACGGCCGCCGACAGACCTCCTTTGCTTCCATCGAGGTCATGCCCGAGTTCGAAAACCTGGACGCCGTGGTGATCCGTGAGGAGGATATCGAGGTCACCGCTCACCGCTCCAGCGGTGCGGGCGGACAGCACATCAACAAGACCGACTCCGCCATCCGTATCGTCCACAAGCCCACAGGCATCGTGGTAGGATGTCAGACCGAGCGCAGCCAACTCCAAAACAAGGAGACCGCCATGCGTATGCTCAAAGCCAAGCTTATGGAGATCAAGATCCAGGAGCGCCTGGATACCATCGAGGATATCCAAGGCAACAAGGCAAACATCGAATGGGGTTCCCAGATCCGCTCCTACGTCTTTATGCCCTACACCCTTGTCACCGACAAGCGCACGGGCTACGAAACAGGTAACATTCAAGCCGTTATGGACGGAGATCTCGACGGATTCATCAATGCATACCTCAAAATGACCTCCGAAAAGCAAGCTTAAAAAATAAAAAAGTGAGGAAACGCCCATGAACAAATTTATCATTTCTCTCGCAGGTGCTGCCACCGTGCTGGTGTCCGCCATCGCCCTGATCGATTACGGCAACCGTAAGGCAAAATGCAAGCCCGCCCCCGGTGCCGAGCTGGCGCTTGGATTGATCGGAGCAGCCGCAGGTGCCGCCGTTGCCCTGTTGGCAGAAAAGGAGCTTCCCAAGCATGACCTCTTGGTGGAGGATATGCTGGATGAGGAGGAGCTTGCCCTGATGCAAGGAAACATCGCCGAGGTTCTCGGCTACTCCGCCGACCATCACCACGAAGCCGCCGCAAAGCTGCGCACCATCGAGGTGGACGAGGAGACCTCCATCGAGGATTTCATTTTTAACGCATCAGGATATACAGACCGAGCGGCTTCCGCTCGGTCTGTATGCTTTCCGTATGCTTTCTCTTCAATTTTAGTGTAAAATCTTGACTTTTGAAAAAAAGTGTGATAAAATAAAGTGTTACACTGTATCTGCCGATAAAAAAGGAAAGGAGGATGATCCATGGTCAAAATATTAGCGGTCCTGCAGAACAGCATCGCAGCCAAGGCAGGCATTCACGGCGGCGACGTACTCGTCTCGGTCAATTCCCACCCCATCAACGACGTTTTGGATTACCGCTTTTACCTCACCGACACCTCCGTTTCCCTCTCTCTCTCCCGAGGGGACAAGCCTTACACCGTCCACCTGAACAAGGGAGAATACGATGACATCGGTCTGGAATTTGAAACCCCCTTGATGGATAAAAAGCATTCCTGTCAGAACCGTTGTGTGTTCTGCTTCATCGATCAATTGCCAAAGGGAATGCGGGAATCCCTCTATTTCAAGGACGATGATGACCGTCTCTCCTTCCTGCATGGTAACTACGTCACCCTGACCAATCTCAAACGGGAGGACGTTGAGCGCTTGATCACCATGCGCATCTCCCCCGTCAACGTCTCTGTCCATACCACCAACCCCGAATTGCGGGTCAAAATGATGAAGAACAAGCACGCAGGCGAGGTACTTTCCTACCTGCGCCTCCTCTCCGACGCAGGCATCGATCTCTGCACGCAGATCGTGCTCTGTAAGGGGTTGAACGATAAGAAGGAGTTAGACCGCACCATGCGGGATCTGGTCACCTACTACCCGGCTCTGCGCTCCTGCGCCATCGTCCCCGTAGGCTTGACCAAACACCGCCAAAACCTCTATCCCTTGGAGGCGTTCACCCCCGAGGAATGCAAGGAGGTCATCAAGCAGGTCAACGCTTTTGGCGACGAATGCCTTCAAAAATACGGCACCCGTCTATTCTTCTGCGCTGACGAGCTTTACGTCCGTGCAGGGCTTCCCCTCCCCGGGGAGGAATACTACGAGGAGTACCCCCAGATCGAAAACGGCGTGGGGATGCTGACCTCCCTGCAAACGGAGTTTTCTCTGGAATTGGACTATCTGGACGAGTATTTGCCCACCGCAAAGCTTCCCCGCACCGTATCGATCGCAACGGGAGCCGCCGCATACGAACACATTCTTGCCCTCTCGCAGGCGCTTTCTGCCCGTGTTCCGGACTTGACCGTCCACGTCTATCGGATCAAAAACGATTTCTTTGGAGAAAGCGTCACCGTAGCGGGACTTTTGACGGGACAAGACGTCAAGGCGCAGCTGCAAGGCAAGCCTCTTGGCGAGGAGCTTCTCTTCCCCGCCGTCATGCTCCGCTCTGACGGGGACGTGTTCTTGGACGATATGACCCCCGAGGAGCTTTCTAAAGCGCTCGGCGTCCCCGTCCGTCCCACCGAGAGCGACGGCGCTGATTTGATCCGTGGGCTTCTCGGAATTCACTGAATATCCCCTATATCCATCAGGATATACTACCCTTGTATAGAAAGGAACTGTCATGGCAAAACCTGTAATTGCAATCGTTGGACGCCCCAACGTAGGCAAAAGCACACTATTTAATAAGCTGATCGGCGAGCGCCGTTCCATCGTGGAGGATACTCCCGGCGTCACCCGTGACCGCATTTACGGCGAAACCGAATGGCGAGGCAAAAAAATGGTGCTCATCGATACAGGCGGAATCGAGCCCAAAACCAATAGCATCATTCTCAAGCAAATGCGCCTGCAAGCCGAGATCGCCATCGAGACTGCCGACGTCATCATCTTCATGTGTGACGTCCGCACGGGACTGACCGCAGACGACCGTGAGATCGCCGTCATGCTCAAAAAGAGCGGCAAGCCCGTGGTCCCCTGCATCAATAAATGCGATAGTGTCGGCGATCTTCCCTTTGAATTTTATGAGTTTTACGAGCTTGGCTTTGAAACCGAGCCCATCGGCGTGTCAAGTATTCACGGCAGCGGCTCGGGAGATCTTCTCGACGCCTGCCTGGAGTATTTGGAGGATTGGCAGGATACCGACGAGGAGGACGATAGCATTCACGTTGCCGTCATCGGCAAGCCCAACGCAGGAAAATCCTCCATCATCAACCGCCTCATTGGTGAAAACCGCCTCATCGTCTCGGATATCGCAGGCACCACCCGTGACGCCGTGGATACCCACGTAGAAAACGAGTACGGTAAATTCACCTTCATTGATACCGCAGGCATTCGCCGCCAATCCAAGATCGACGATAAGATCGAGCATTTCAGCGTTCTGCGTGCCCACATGGCAGTAGAAAGAGCCAACGTCTGCCTTTTGATGATCGATGCCTCCACAGGCATCACCGATCAGGATACCAAAATCGCAGGCATTGCTCACGAGGCAGGCAAGGCGGTCATCATCGTGGTCAATAAGTGGGATCTGATCGAAAAGGACAATTCCACCATGAATGAGTTCAACAACAAGATCCGCACCGAGCTGGCGTATATGCCCTACGCCCCCATTCTGTATATCTCCGCAAAAACAGGACAGCGTGTCACCACCCTGTTCGAGCGCATCAACTACGTCTATAATCAATCGGTGACCCGTATCACCACGGGAATGCTCAACGACGTGTTGGGAGATGCCATGATCCGTGTGCAGCCCCCCTCCGATAAGGGACGCAGATTAAAGATCTATTACATGACGCAGATCGGCGTCGCTCCCCCCACCTTCGTTATTTTCTGTAACAACGTTCAACTGTTCCACTTCTCTTATCAGAGATATATCGAGAACTGCCTGCGTGAGACCTTCGGCTTCTCCGGTACCCCCATCAAGCTCATCATTCGTATGCGTGGCGACGACGCCGAATAAGCCACGCTAAACCTTCCCTGAAAGGATAAGACGATCATGTTCGTAGACAACGTAAAAATTTATATCAAGGCAGGCGACGGCGGCAACGGTGCCGTTTCCTTCCGCCGTGAAAAATACGTGGCGGCAGGCGGTCCCGACGGCGGCGACGGCGGACACGGCGGCAACGTGGTGTTCCGTGTGGACGAGGGCACCAATACCCTTTTGGCTTTCCGTTATAAGCACAAATTCGTGGCACAAAGAGGCGGCGACGGCAAGGGAGCTAAATTCCACGGCGCCACCGCCGAGGACCTTGTGATCCCCGTTCCTCCGGGAACACTGATCAAGGATGCCGAAAGTGGCAAGATCCTTCACGAGATGTCCGAGGACGACAGCGCCGAGTATATCGCCTGCAAGGGAGGACGTGGCGGCTGGGGCAACCGTCATTTCTCCACCCCCACCCGACAGGTTCCCATGTTCGCAAAGAACGGCACCGAGGGACAAGAGAAGGAAGTGATCCTGGAGCTCAAAATGATCGCCGACGTGGGACTGATCGGATATCCCAGCGTAGGTAAATCCTCCATTCTCGCCCGCATCTCTGCGGCAAAGCCCAAGATCGCAGAATACCACTTCACCACCCTCTCACCCAATCTAGGCGTGGTCCGCACCGGAGGCGAGAGCGGCTTCGTAGCGGCAGATATTCCGGGGCTCATCGAGGGAGCCGCCGACGGCGCAGGCTTGGGGCACGCATTCCTCCGTCACGTGGATCGCTGCCGGCTGCTGCTCCACGTAGTAGACATTTCCTGCTTTGAAGGCAGAGACCCCGTGGAGGATATTCAAAAAATCAATCATGAGCTTGCCCGTTACAGCGCCGAGCTCTCCACCCGTCCCCAGATCATCATCGCCAACAAAAGTGACGCATTGGATCCCGAAATCGTGGACATCCCCGCCTTTGAAGGCTTCGTGAAGAAAAACGGCTGGGAGCTGCTTTACGTTTCCGCCGCAACGGGAGAGGGCTTGGAGGAAATGATCCGCCTGGTGGCAGAGCGCCTCTTGGAGCTCCCCCCCATCAAGATCTATGAATCCGAGTACGCCGCTGAGGAGGTATCCGTGGACGGTGGCAGAGAGACCCTGATCCGTCGGGAAAACGATACCTTCCTTGTAGAGGGTGAATGGCTCAAAAATCTCATGGGACAGATCAATTTCAGCGACTACGAATCCCTCAATTATTTCCAAAAGGTCCTGCAAAACAGCGGCGTCTTTGAGGCGCTGGAAAAGAAGGGCTGCCGTGAAGGTCACACGGTTTCCATATACGGATTTGAATTTGATTACGTAAAATAAGGAGTCTATATGAACATTTGGCATGATATCAATCCCGAATATATTCAACCCCACGACTTCAACGCCGTCATCGAGATCCCCAAGGGAAGCAAGTGCAAATATGAGCTGGATAAGTTCACGGGACTTTTAAAGCTGGACCGTATTCTGTATACCTCCACCCACTATCCCGCCAACTACGGCTTCATTCCCCGCACCTATGCCGACGACGGAGACCCATTGGACGTTCTGGTGCTCTGCTCCGAGTCCATCTATCCTCACACCCTTATTCGTGTCTATCCCATCGGTGTCATGCGCATGCTGGACGGAGGAAAAATGGACGACAAGATCATTGCCGTTCCCTTTTCCGATCCCACTTATCTTGGCATCGCATCCATTGACGGGCTCCCTCCTCACATCTTTGATGAGATCATGCACTTTTTCACCGTATATAAGCAGCTGGAGCATAAGGACACCGACGTCCGCTCCCTCTTTGGCAGAACCAAGGCAGAGGAGATCATCAAGGAAGCCATCGATTGCTATAATAAAACCTTCGGGGATGGAAAAACGGAGTGATCCGCTATGGCGCATAAAAAAGCTGTGACAGACATCAACAAAAATATATTTTTGCACTTTCCCCGTTGACAATTCCAAAAAGAAATGATATAATAAAATTGGTACAGAGATTTGGAGACGTATCAAAGCATAGGCGCCACGTGCGCCTTGGCTTTGTGCGTCTTTTTTTGCATTATTTTCAAACGTTAGATAGTCTATATAAGTTATAAGGAGAAAAGAATGAAGAAAAAGAGTTACGACGTTGCCATCATCGGTGCCGGTGTTGTGGGTGCCATGATCGCAAGAAAGCTTTCGGAATACAAGCTCAACGTTTGTATTTTGGAAAAAGAAGCCGATGTGGCAATGGGGGCGACCAAAGCCAACTCCGCCATCATCCACGCAGGCTTTGATGCAGCAGAGGGAACGCTCAAGGCGAAATTGAATGTCAAGGGCTCGGAGATGATGCCACAGATCGCTCGGGAGCTTGGCGTAAAATATCAAAACAACGGCTCCTTAGTTCTCGGCTTCCACGAAGAGGACAGAACCACCCTCTCCATGCTGTTGGACCGTGGCATTCGAAATGGCGTTCGGGGACTTCGGATCATCGAGCAGGCAGAGCTGCAACGGTTGGAACCCAACCTTTCGGACCGTGCGATCTGCGCTTTGGAGGCTCCAAGCGGCGCCATCATCTGCCCGTACGAGCTTACGGTAGCGGCAATCGGCAACGCTATGGACAACGGCGCCTCCCTGTTGTGCGACTTCGAGGTCACTGCAATTCACAACAGCGATAATTTCTATGAGCTCTGTTCCCCCAACCACTCTATCAAAGCAAAATATATTGTCAACGCCGCAGGACTGTATGCCGACAGGATCGCCGCCATGGTGGGCGATACCTCTTTTCAAATCCACCCAAGGAGAGGAGAATATCTCCTGCTGGACAAGGAGTGTGGGAATTTGGTTCGGCACACCGTTTTCCGCACCCCCACAAACATGGGAAAAGGGATCCTCATCACTCCGACAGTTGACGGAAACCTTCTTCTCGGTCCAACCTCCGAGAATTCCGAGGAAAAAGAAAATAAGGCGACCACTGCCTCGGGACTTGTAAAAATCCTCAAGGAAGCCGGCGAAAATCTCAAATCCCTTCCCCTTAACAAAATGATCACTTCCTTCTGTGGATTGCGTGCCGCAGGAAGCAGTGGCGATTTCATCATCAATTCTCCAAAAGATAGATTTATCAACGTAGCGGGAATTGAATCTCCGGGACTCTCCGCCTCTCCCGCCATCGCCGTATATGTAACGGAGCTGTTGGCAAAGCAAAGACTGCCGCTGGAGCCCAAGCAGAATTTCAACCCTTTCCGTCGCCCCATGCACGCCTTCCATGAAATGAGCATTCAGGAAAAGAACGAGCTCATAAAAAAAGACCCAAGCTACGGAAGAATCGTTTGCCGCTGCGAGGGGATCAGCGAGGGGGAAATTTTAGATGCAATCAGAACAAATCCCAAGGCTACCGATCTGGACGGTGTCAAAAGACGAACCCGTGCGCAAATGGGACGGTGTCAGGGGGGCTTTTGCACCCCGTACGTGATGGAGCTGATCGCAAGGGAAACCGGCATACCGTATGAAAGAGTCACAAAATTTGGTGGCGGTTCCTATATCAACGTTGCAAAAACGAAGGGGGAAAACTAAAAGTATGACAGATCTTGTTATTATCGGCGGAGGTCCTGCGGGCATGAGCGCCGCCATTGCCGCCTATGAGAGCGGTGTGCAAAGCATTCTTATCTTAGAACGTGACGAGCGCCTGGGCGGAATATTACAACAATGCATTCACAACGGCTTCGGCTTACATAAATTCGGAGAGGAGCTGACAGGACCCGAATATGCCTGGAAATATGAAAAGCGTGTGCGTGAATTGCAGATCCCGATAAAGCTGAACACGATGGTTCTTCACATTACAGAGGACAAGATCATCACCGCAACCAACGCAAAGGAGGGCGTTTTTCAAATACAGGCAAAAGCTGTGATCCTTGCCATGGGTTGCAGAGAGCGTTCAAGAGGAGCGCTCAATATCCCGGGAAATCGTCCCTCCGGCATTTTCAGCGCAGGCACGGCGCAAAAATTGATAAACATGAAAGGCTATCTTCCGGGCAAGGAGGTCGTCATTCTCGGCTCCGGCGACATTGGACTGATCATGGCAAGACGCATGACCCTTGAGGGCGCAAGGGTCAAGGCTGTATGTGAGCTGATGCCCTATTCGGGAGGGCTGGCAAGAAATATCGAGCAGTGCCTCAACGATTTCAACATTCCTCTCAAGCTTAGCCATACGGTAGTGGACATCCACGGTTCGGAGCGCTTGGAGGGAGTTACGATCGCAAAAGTCGATGAACAAAGACGCCCCATTGAAGCAACAAGAGAATATATTCCGTGTGATACTCTGCTCTTGTCCGTCGGACTGATCCCCGAAAACGAGCTTTCCAAAAACGCCAACATAGCACTGGATCCCATCACCTCGGGAGCCGTGGTGGATCAGGACAGAGAAACCTGTATCGAGGGTATATTCTCTTGCGGAAACGTACTCCACGTCCACGACCTGGTGGATTTTGTTTCCGAAGAAGCTGAAATTGCGGGAAGGAGTGCGGCTGCCTATATTTTGGACGGCAAAAAAAGCGATACGTGCACTGTTCTCAAAACAGACGGCAAGATCCGCTACACCGTTCCCCAAAGGATCACCCGCCCCAAGGACGTGGACGTATATTTCAGAGTAGCAAGCGTTTACAAAAACGCAACGCTCAACGTGTATAAAGACGGCTGCCTTGTGCTTTCAAGAAAAAAGAAAAAGCTTGCGCCGGGAGAAATGGAAACGGTAAAGCTCACAGAAGAGCTTCTCTGTGGCGCCAAGGAAATACTGCTTGGATTGGAGGAAGAACCATGAAACGTGAGCTTACCTGTATCATATGCCCTCTCGGCTGTTCCCTCTGCGTCGAAACAGAAGGAAAGAAAGTTCTTTCCGTATCGGGAAATACATGTCCAAGAGGTGCAGAATATGCAAGAAGCGAATGCACCGACCCAAAAAGAACCGTGACCTCTACCGTCAGATGCAACAACGGCTCCGTCGTGGCTGTCAAAACCTCCAAGCCCATCCCAAAGGAGAAGATTGGAGCGTGCATGAAAATCATAAACACCACCCATGCCCTCTTGCCAATTCACGTGGGAGATGTTATAATAGAGAATGTATTCGGCTGTAATATCATTGCAACACAAAATATGGAGGAGTAAATCCATGAAAAACATCAAAAGCCATAGCGTGATCGCCGCTACAAGCACCGAGGAAAGCTTTGCCGAAGCACTTCTTTCTCCCGTAGAGATCATTTTCGATTTGGCACCGGATATCATGACCTTGAAAGAAAAGATCGATGCAGCTCACAAGCACCAAAAAAAGCTTTTCGTCCATTTCGACCTGGCAACCGGAATCGGCAAGGACAAAAGCGGGATTTTGTTTGTAAAATCCATAGGAATTGATGGGATCATCAGCACCCGAGTCAATATCATCAAACTGGCACGTGAGGAGGGACTGTTCACCGTACAGCGCTTTTTTATTCTGGATTCCCACTCTATACAAACCACCTGCGATTCCTTTCATTCCTCAAAGCCCGATATGATCGAGATCCTGCCGGGGGTAATACCAAAGGCAATCCACAGAATCAGAGTACTTCTCAACGTCCCTATTATTGCAGGCGGTCTCGTCGAATACAGAGAGGAGCTGAATACTGCTTTTGAAAGCGGCGCCACCGCCGTTTCCACAAGCAACAGACTGCTTTGGAAATAACAAGACCTATTGAAAAACAGAAATCCAAGTATCGACCGCAAAGAAAAATGGGGGGTCTCAAATGCGTTTCGCATTTGGTCGACACCCCCCTGGTTTTTGCTTTGCGGCTTGACGCCGCAATTTTCGTCCATAATTTGACGGTATTTGATCGTACTTGCAAACGAAAAACGCAAATTCCCGACACAAAAAAGCCTACCTTCGGCTTTTTTGTGCGAGGGGCTGTCTCAAATTTGCAATTTGAGACAGCCCCAATCATTTCAAGGACAACGGCGTGCGCTACCTCACAAAGCCCTTATCCGATCTGCGTGATCACAAGATGCGCAGAAACGGGGCGAGTTCCGCCTGCCAAAGGCGTGATCGTCAGCGCTGCGGCATTTCCCGCAGGATTGCGGACCGTCAAGACCGAATTGGCCGCCGTGGTCGTCACCACCGCCATTCCCACGATCTGTGAGGTGCCCGTAGCACGCCCTGCAACGGTATACTCCAGATCCTGTCCGTTCAAGATCAGAAGCAATTGCCCTGCCTCGGTAACGCTGACTTGGAATAGGATCTGATAAGTGCCGATCGGTCCAAGATAAAAGGACGACGGACCAAGACGTCCGATATTCGTGTTGGCGATCGGACCGTTTCGAGGAAAGCTGACGTCCGTGCCGGGAGCAACCGTTGCCGAGTTGTCGGGTGGCATCAATGCATAAAAATCAGCATAGCTGAGCACCCCACCGGGAATCCCCTGCGGTCCCTGTGCGCCTGTGTCTCCCACAGGACCTTGGGGACCGACAGGAC
>JAFTMU010000131.1 GCA_017452215.1 Clostridia bacterium | reverse complement strand
TCTTGGGCGGCAACGGACGCATCATACAGAAATATCGGCAACTGTCCGCAAAGTGATCTTCTCCCTCTGTGTCCAGATCCTCCGGCACAGACTGAGAATATTGGAGCAACGGAATGGTCCGAATCGCATGCCGGCAGGTGTGGAAAAAGTACATCATCGGCCGTCCGGTTTCGTCAAACGCAAAACGGGTATGCATTTGAAGCCATCCCGGAATCCGCGTCTTATCTGCTTTTTCAAAATCAATTCCATTCGCCTCTGCGCTTTCGATGATGGCCGGGCCGCCGTCCGATGCCCAGATGGCGCTGTCGGCAACGCCTCGGATCGGCTTTCCTTTCAGCCATCGGTGCTCTCTTTCAATGCGAGCAATTTCCGCAAAGACATCCCCTGCATTCATCTTTAATCCCTCGTTCGGACTTCCGTTGGTTCCGTAATATTGCAAAATCAAATACGCACGGCCGTCATAGTCCACCGCCCACCAATCACAGGAAAAGGGATTGGAAAAGCCCCAGTCAAAGGAACGATATATCTCCCAAGTATCCGGAACATCAAACGGCTCGATGACGTGCGTCCACAGACGGTCATGGTAACGGGCGGGATCATCGGTAAATTCCTCAAAAAACTGTCCCATAAAGATGTCCCACGAACCTTCCAGCCATGCTTTTCGGAGTTTGGGAGGCAACGATTGGAGATAGTGGATATAGTCCGGATTGGTCTCCATCAGTGCCCGGTTGTCTGTGGGCAACGCCTGTATGAAATGATAATCCTCCCTGCGTTCCCCTTCCTTGTAGCTTTTGGTAATAAACAACCGTTTGACCCAAGAATGTCCAACGCCGCCGGGATTACAGGTGAGGTACATCCGCTTGGGAAATGGGTTCACGTCCCGAATGGTTGGCTTCATGATATCAAACCATTCCTCCGGAATTTGGGTTGCCTCGTCAATACAAAGAACGTCGTATTCCTGACCTTGAAACTTCTGGTTGACATCCTTCCAGTTGTCTGCATAACACAAGATCAGCTTGGATCCGTTTGGAAATTTGAATTCTTTTTTGGATTCGTTATAGATCGCAACCCCCAGCAATTCCCGCATCAGGGGAACGGCATGATTGTTCCGCAATTCCGGATAGGTGCGGCGGAAAATCCCCACCTTGATCCCATCGTATCGCAAGCAAAGGAGTGCGGCTTTTTTTCGGATTGCCCATGACTTTCCTCCACCCCGTGCTCCTCCGTAGGCGCAATATTTATGCCGATCCAAAAAGAATGCAATTTGCTTTGCGTTGGGGTGTCCGACCACATAGACACTATTCGCCATACTCCACTCCATCCGAAGCATCAAAAACAACCCGAACCTCCGAGCTGCCCGAATCCTTGGGCTTGAGGCTGTAGCCGTACTTGGACATCCAAAGACCTGACAGCTGGGTGGGAATGAGCCCCAGCTCAAATTTGTCCCGAGCATCGACCTCGCATTCCTCGCGTATGTGCGAAACCATGTCCGAAAACCGTTCGCTTTCCGCATAGGTCTCATAGAAAGCCGAACGAGGTATTTTGGCCCATACGCAAAAGCCCTCGATGGTGTAGGTGACCGCTTTTTCCACCTCCTCCGTGACAAAGCGGCCTTCCTTGGTGCAAAAGCCGTGAACCTTGACCTTTCTTGCGTTGCAGTCCTTTTTGTATGCCTCCCACGCCCGTTCCAGTGCCTGCGGTGTGTTGAATCGTCTGTGCCGTGCCATCTCTTGTTCTCCCTTCGTGATATTCGCATCTCTATTGTATCACGCAAGAAATGGAAAAAGGGAGGAGTAATTGTACGATTTTTTCAATTTTTTTCAAACTTTTTCAAAAAAACACCAAAGGGATATGCTCCCTTCGGTCATTTCCAATTTCCTGTATCGTCATATTTCAGATCGTTCATTCGTGCAATCAGGCAACTCCGAAAATTTTTCGCACAATAGGTTGACGTATAGCGTTTTTTTTGGTCGGCTCGTCGAAAGGACAGCTCTAAGTGACTGTTTCGTTCCACCCCCTCACAGCAAATGGATCTCTCCCTCTGACTCTTAAAAAAAGGGCAGCCAATCTGCTTGCTTTCAAACTGTCGCTTATCCTCCCTGCCCCGCTCGCCGCTCACCGTTGTTGGATCCTGCAACACCAAGCTGCGGGATCGCTCTGCCGTCTCGCTTCTCTTGGATGGAATCTGCAAGTTCTCTCGGAAAGCCTTTCCGGATGCTTTGTTTCCCAACGTATGCTCCCTTCTGCGCCTAAACACGTTTTTTTTGATTTCGGGGCTTGCCTCGTTTTCCCGTTTTGGGGACGGAATCCCGTTTATAAAGCTTGACCGTCAGATAATAAAAGCCGTTGTACTCGTTGTAGCACTCTCGGGGAGGCTTCTCAAAGCCCAAAAATTCATAGCCCTTGTGGCGTCGCTCCCAATAGGCACGATCCTCGCTGTGCCGCTTGACCATGCGCTCCACCTCCAAGGGTGTCACCGCACCGTCTCTCGGCTCCTCCGATATGGGCTTGGCCATATGTTTGGAGCAGGAAAAGCGGCGGCTGCCTACCGGTGCCTTGGCAATATACCGTGCCGCCGCCTCCGGCCCCCACAGCTTGGGGCGAAAGCGATCACAATTGGCTCGGATGCCTTTTTTCCACAACCGCTCTGCCTCGTCCCGATCCCGTCCACCCCATCCCGTCATAAACAGGTGAAAGTGGAAATTGAGCCGCCCTTGCAAGGGACCGCTCTTGTACGCCACCACCTCGATGCCGTACGCATAACGAAAAGGCGCAGACAGCTTTTTCTTCTGCGCCTTTCGCTCCGGGTCGTCGGGGGTCTTGCGCAGCTCCTCGGTGACCTGTTTCAACCGCTTCTCCCGATGCGCCTTGACCCGCCGCAGATAGTTGACCATATCCCGTCTGGCTTCTTCCTCGGTCAGCGGTGCTTCCGCAGGAGTATAGGTGGGGTGCATCAAGAGATCGCTCTCGTCAAAATTTGCGTTGA
>JAFTMU010000130.1 GCA_017452215.1 Clostridia bacterium | reverse complement strand
GGCAAAAAGCAAAGCTCCCCTTTTACGTTGGTTACGCTGATATATCCAAGCTCATACGCCGCCGCAACGAATCACTTCATGGAGGGCTCGATTTTTTCATCTTCGTAAAAGACTGTTTTCAGAACTCTTGGGACCTCCTTGATGCCTGCCGCATTCATTGCCATAAGCAAAAACTCTGCTCGGCTGACGCTCTTAGAGGGATAAAAATACTGTTGATTCCCTACCTGCGTTCCACTCATGATGCCCGCTTCGGCAAGCTTTAAGGCAGACGTGTATGCAGGGGAATCCAGCATATCGGCATAGGTCACCGAGATCCCCAGGGTGGAAACCGTAAGGTTGACTGTGGCGCCGGCGCTGTAATTGCCGTAGCGGTCACGGGCAACGTAGCGGAAGCTGTCGCTGCCTACGTACCCTGCGGTGGGGGTGTACACATAGCTTCCCTCGTTTTTATCGTCCAGGCACACCGTTCCGTTTTGCGGATAGGTGACGATCTCGAACACCATTTCGTCCCCGTCGGGATCATATGCCGAAAGCTTACCGTGGGCACAAAGATCACGGTAGGTGGAGACGTTGAGGGAGAGCCCCGACGCCATGCTGACTGTGGGGGTATAGTTGTTCTCCCGCATCAGATATACGTTGCAGGTCAAGGCAGTGGCGCTTCCGTTCGACGAAAAGGTGAAGGACGCCTGTGTGATATCCTCATCTGCTGCCACAAAGGTCAAGTGGGAGATGTTTTCCCGAGAGACGGTCTCACCTGCCGCCACACGGGTGGAGCCCAGCAACAGCTCTCCCTGGGTATCCTCGGGCAGAGAGCGGACGGTGATATACTCTACACGGGAAAGATTGAGATTGCGCTCGAAATCATCGGCAGAAAACACCACGTCGTTTCCCACGGGAGCATTGACCGCCATATCCGTTTCTGCCGCCAAGACATTGATGCCATAGGAAAATACCGGCTTCTCCCCTGCCGCAGAGGAAGAAAATACAGACAGAGAAAAACAGATCGCTCCGCACACAAGCGCCGTCACGATCCGCTTCAAAGGGTTTGCTCGCTTCATTCTTGATTACCGCCTTTCACGCTTTGTTGGTTCATTGTATGAGGGCGAGGGGCGGTTTATGACAAAGGAAGGGCTGTCTCAAATTTGCAATTTGAGGCAGCCCCCCAACAAAGGGTTATTGGAATTTCTTCAGGCTTTCTTTCATTTGCGCAAGCGCCTCTGTCATGGTTTCGTAATTGATATGGGTATCAAATTCCGATTCCTCGGCAGTTCTTGTTCTTCTGAGAAAACGGTCCATTTCCAACCACTCATCGTACAAAACACCGTAATCGTACACCAGAGAGGTACGAATGATCTCCAAAGACTTCAACGATCCCTCATTGTTTGTAGCTTTGCGACTGACGGTCCGACTGAAGCACGCATCCTTTAAGCTCTCATAGCCATATCCCCCGCCGGAAAACTCTGCCATATCGTAAAACAGCTGGGCGGCGAATGCAACGTTTGCGCACATTTTGGGAATGCTCCAAAGAACTGCGTGATCCGCTTGGAAGTAAACCAAAGAGCGGTAGCCCTTTTGCCCTTGACTTTGCTTGGCGATGGGCAAAATACCGTATTCAACCTCATTATCGGGGT
>JAFTMU010000129.1 GCA_017452215.1 Clostridia bacterium | reverse complement strand
CCTGCGGATTTACCGCCTTTCACTGTGCCTCCGACTGTGCCGAGGTGGGATACGTGCTCAACCCCGAGTATTGGGGCAAGGGGATCGCTCCCGAGGCGCTTCTCGCCGTGATGGAGTTTGGCTTTGAGACCTTGGGACTGAACCGTATCGAGGCAAGATTCATCGAGGAAAACGAGCGTTCCAGACGTGTGATGGAAAAGGTGGGAATGACCTTTGAGGGCGTGATGCGTGAGGGGATGCTGGTCAAGGGCAGCTACGTGAACGTGGGCATCTGCTCCATTCTTGCTGATGAATGGCGAGAAAAGCAACGCAAAAAAAGAAAAAAGTGAATAATCAAAGGAAGATCTGTCCAAAATCGGGGTACGGGGGTACCCCGATCTTGTTTTTTGGAGGAAAGAGTATGGCAAGTTACACAAAGCCCGGCGTATTTGCCGAAAATATTGTCGGCACCGAAACCGAGAAGAATCTGCACACGGCACTCAGCGGAGAGTCGCAGGCATACCTGCGATATCTGTGGTTTGAAAGAAAGGCACGGGAGGACGGATACGTAGAGATCTCCGAGCTGTTCCGTGATACGGCAGCCAACGAGCGGGAGCACGCCGAGATCTGGTTCCGATATCTTGGAGGCTGGTCCTCTACCGAGCGCAATCTTGAGGCGGCAGCATCGGGGGAGCAGTTCGAGTGGGAAACCATGTACGCCGATTTTGAAAAGACCGCAAGACGGGAAGGGCTTGACGCCATTGCCGACCTGTTCGCCCGTGTGGCGTCCATTGAAAAGCAACACGAGGAAAATTACCGCAAGGCACTTGCCAAGCTGCAAAAGGGAGAATGCTTCACCTCTGACAGCCCACAGACCAAATGGATCTGTATCAACTGCGGCTATGTGGTAGAGGGAAAAGAGCCCCCGAAGATCTGTCCCACCTGCTCCCATCCCCAGGGATACTTTAAGGTTTACAAACCGGAGAATTAAAAAAAGAAAAAAGCAAGGCTTGTTCTAAAAGCCTCACACCTCCCATATATTGTACAAAAGCGATATATGGGAGGTTTTGCAATGCCTGAACATTCAATTTATAAGGATATTGCCGAGAGGACGGGCGGCGATATTTACGTGGGAGTGGTAGGACCGGTCCGCAGCGGGAAATCCACCTTTATCAAACGGTTCATGGAAGCGGTGGTGCTTCCCAACATCGGGGAGGGCTATTCCCGTGATCGGGCAAGAGACGAACTGCCCCAATCGGCGGCAGGAAAGACCGTGATGACCACCGAGCCGAAGTTCATTCCAGAGGAAGCAGTTCCCGTGGTTTTGGATAACAATGCCCAAATGCGGGTGCGAATGATCGATTGTGTAGGGTATCTGATCCCCGAGGCAATGGGAGCCATTGAGAACGGTCAGCCCCGCATGGTGCGCACGCCGTGGAGAGAGGAGCCAATGCCCTTTGTGGAGGCAGCCGAAATGGGGACCCACAAGGTGATCACCGAGCACTCCACCATCGGTATGCTCATCACCACCGACGGATCTATCGGAGAGATCCCGAGAGAGGCATACGTGGAGGCAGAGGAGAGGATCGTAGGTGAATTAAAGGCACTTGGCAAGCCCTTTGCCGTGATCCTCAATTCCGCCTATCCTGCGGCGGAGAGCGCCCGAGATCTGGCGTATGAATTGGAGGAAAAATACGGTGTTCCCGTGGCGCTGGTCAGCTGTCTGGACCTGGATGCAGAGGATATCCGACACATTCTGGGATTGGTCTTGGAGGAGTTTCCCGTTACCGAGATCAAGATCAGAATGCCCGAATGGATGAACGCCCTGGAGGAGAGCCACCGCATCCGCTCCTCGGTTCGACAGTCCTTGTGCCACTGCGCCGATCAGATCCGCAAGGCAGGGGACGTAAAGAACGCCTTTGAATGTATGAGAGAGAACGAATACGTGGAGGCGGCGACCTTGGAGCTGTTGGATCTTGGAACGGGAAAGGCAAGCGTTTCCCTGCAAATGAAGGACGGTCTTTATTATGAGATCGTCAGCGAATTGACGGGCTTTGCAGTGGAGGGGGAGCGAGAGCTGATCGCCATCTTGCGTGAGCTTGCCGGGGTCAAGGAAAAGTACGATAAGGTAGAGGAAGCTGTGCAACAGGTCAATGAAAAGGGCTACGGCATCGTCATGCCCGACGTGGAGGATCTGCGCTTGGAGGAGCCGCAGATCGTCAAGCAATCGGGCGGATACGGCGTAAAGCTTCGTGCGGCGGCGCAATCGGTGCACATGATCCGAGCCAATATCGAAGCGGAGATCAAT
>JAFTMU010000128.1 GCA_017452215.1 Clostridia bacterium | reverse complement strand
GGGGATGAAATGAGGAGTTTTTGATGGAATATTCAGAATTTGAGAGGCTGTTGCGGGATTCTTTTGCTCTCAATGGCGTTTTAGAACCAAGCAAGGAGCAAATAGAGCTGTTTTATCGCTTTACCGAGCATTTGATGAAGGTCAACAGTGTGACGAATCTGACGGCGATCAGAAATATTCCTGAGGTCGTTACAAAGCACTATGCAGACTCGCTTTTGGCAGAGAAAATGATTCCAAAAGGGGCAAGAGTGCTGGATCTTGGCTGCGGCGCAGGGTTTCCGTCGATTCCGTTGGCAATTATGCGACCGGATTTAGAGATCTTTTCCTTGGACAGCACGGCAAAGAAGATCGCATTTGTCAAGGAAAGCGCAGAATTGCTCTCCTTGGAGCATTTACAGGCGATCTCCGGCAGGGCTGAGGATATGGAGATCAGAAAGACTCTTGGCTCTTTTGACGTGGTGGTGAGCCGTGCGGTGGCGAGACTGAATATTTTGTGCGAGCTTTGTATTCCGTATTTGAAGATCGGCGGCAAGCTGATTGCGATGAAGGGGGCAAAGGCGCAAGAGGAAGCAGAAGAAGCGCAAAAGGGCGTTAAAATCCTCGGTGGAACGATGAAATCAATAGAAAACAAGTTTCTCCGCACGGAGGATGGCGAGGAAGCAAGAGGGTTGGTTGTGATTGAGAAGATCGCTGAGACACCGAGCAAATATCCCAGAGTGTACTCTGCAATTGCTAAAAAGCCACTATAAACAAAGATGTTTCACGTGAAACGTTTTCCTGTATGGGATAAAATGTTTCACGTGAAACGTTTTTTGTTTGTGACGGGTGTGTTTCACGTGAAACATTACATTTTTGCGATTTTCTTCGTGTTTTCTGTTGCATTTTATGGGAGAATATGATATAATATAGGAGAATACATGGCGATACGCCAAATACAGAAAGGATGTACAGATGGGAAAAATTATTTCTTTTGCGAACCAAAAGGGCGGCGTTGGTAAGACCACTTCTGCGGTCAACGTTGCGGCTTCCTTGGGCGTTTTGGGCTACAAGGTGCTTTTGATCGACCTCGACCCTCAGGGAAATGCCACCAGCGGTGTTGGAATTGTAAAAAAGAACCTGAAGGTTTCTGCTTTTGATATGTTGACGAGTGATGCGACTGCCGAGGAGGTAACCATCAAAACTCGTTTTGATAATTTGTCGGTGATTCCCACCAATACTACGCTTGCACGTGCAGAATACGAGCTTGCAGACGTAGAAAATGGCGAATATGTGATGAAAAAGAAGCTGGAAGCGGCGAAAAATGTGTATGATTACATCATTATCGACTGTCCTCCGTCTCTTGGAATGCTGACGGTGAACGCTATGACGGCAAGTGACGGCGTTGTGATTCCTATGCAGTGCGAATTTTTCGCTTTGGAAGGGCTTTCTCAACTGATGTTTACCATCAGCCGCATCAAAACCCATTATAATAAGGATCTGAACGTGACGGGAATCCTGATCACCATGTATAATAACCGTCTGATCCTTTCCATGCAGGTCATCAACGAGCTGCGCAAGCACTATGCGGACAAGCTGTTTGAGACTACTGTTTCCAGAAACGTCAAGCTTTCGGAGGCTCCCAGCTTTGGCGCTCCCGTATATTACCACGATAAGCGCTCCAAGGGCTCCAACGAGTATATGAATATTGCAAAAGAGCTTGCAGAGCGCATTTAAGGAGGTAAAAGATGGCAAAATCAAGAAGCGGCCTGGGCAGAGATTTTTATTCGCTTTTGGACGATAATATTCTTGCAGGGGATAAGACCTCTGCGGCGACCAATTTGCGGATCTCCGAGGTAGAGCCTCGCAGTGATCAGCCGAGAAAGACCTTCGCTCACGAATCCTTGGAGCAATTGGCGGATTCTATTGCACAATTTGGCGTTTTACAGCCGATTATTGTGCGGGAAAGTGCACTTTTGGCAGGAAATTATGAGATCATAGCGGGGGAACGCCGTTGGAGAGCCGCGAAAATGGCAGGGCTCAGCGAAATTCCTGCGGTGATCTTAGAGGGGGACGATTTGAAGGCGGAGCAGGTTGCTGTGATCGAAAACGTACAGAGAGAGGATCTTAACCCCCTGGAAGAAGCCCTGGCTTATGATGCTTTGATCGAACGCTTCGCTCTGACGCAGGAGCAGGTGGCGAAGCAGGTAGGAAAGAGCCGTTCGGCGATCACCAATGCTCTGCGCCGTTTGGAGCTTCCCGACGAGGTTTTGGAGCTTTTGCGCAACGGAAGTCTCTCTGCGGGACACGCAAGAGCCCTGTTGGGGTTGAAAAATGAGGAGCAAATGCCTGTTTTGGCACAAAAAATCGTGGAAAAAGAGCTTTCGGTGCGTGACGTGGAGAGAACAGTGCGCCTGATGAACTATGAGCCCGAGGTTTTGGATGAGGAAGAAAAGACAGGATTGACCCAAAGAAAGGCGTATATGCATGATCTGGAGCACCGTGCGGTGTCGATTCTTGGCAGACGTGTGCGCATTCTGAAAACCAACAAGAAAAAGGTCGTTGAGCTGGCTTACAGTGACGATGAGGACCTGGAGGAGCTCTTTAAGAGTATTTGCGGAGGAGATTTCTTCGCAGAAAACGAGTAAAAATAGCAAAATACAGGAGAAAAATCATGTTAGATATCAAATATATCAAGGAAAAGCCCGAGGAAGTCATTGATCGACTTGCCAAAAAGGGAAAGGATGCCAAGGAAGAAATCGAGTCGATCTTGAAGCTGGACGGGGAGCGCCGTGGG
>JAFTMU010000127.1 GCA_017452215.1 Clostridia bacterium | reverse complement strand
CGGTCTTCCGAGCCCACGGGCTCTCGGAATACCACCTACGCCTTCAACCGTGAGGGCGAGATCGTGGGAAAATATTTCAAGCAGCGTCTGACCCCCGGTGAGGTGACCAAAACGAGACTGGACAGCGATTACTCCTTTGAGTTTTCCGAGCCCACCGTTATTGAGATGGAGGGCTGGCGGTTTGGCTTTTTGACCTGCTACGATTTCTATTTTTACGAGGCCTTTGCCAATATGGCAAGACAGAAGCTGGATTTTGTCATCGGCTGCTCCCATCAGCGAAGCGACACACACCGATCCATTGAGATCTTCTCCCAAAACCTTGCCTACAATACCAATGCCTATGTGCTCCGCTCCTCGGTCTCCATGGACGAGACCGCAGATGTGGGCGGCGGTTCTATGGTGGTGGCTCCCACGGGAGAGATCTTGGTCAATATGAAGAGCCGTGTGGGCTTGGCTACCGTGGAGATCGATCCCACGCAAAAGTACGAGAAGCCTGCCGGCTTCGGCAATCCCCCTGCACCACACTACGAATACATCGAAAAAGGGCGCAGACCTTGGAAATATCGCCCCGCAGGCAGTGCCATTGTTCGGCATGATGCCATCATGGCCTATCCCAGAGTGTGCGCACATCGGGGTTTTAACACCATCGCACCCGAAAATAGTTTGCCCGCCTTTGGTGCCGCCGTGGCCATGGGGGCAGAAGAGATCGAATTTGACCTGTGGTTCACCAAGGACGGCGAGGTGGTCTCCATGCACGATTCTACCCTGGATCGTGTGTCCAACGGAACGGGCAAGATTTGGGATTATACCTTGGAAGAGCTGAAGCAGCTGGACTTTGGCAGCAAACGGGGAGAAGCCTTTGCAGGCTTGACCATTCCCACCTTTGAGGAAATCTTAAAAAAATTCTCCTGCCACTGCATGATGAACATTCACCTCAAAACCGAGGGGAACCGTCCCGAATATCTGGATAAAGTGGCGGCTCTCATCCGTAAATACGACTGTGAAAAATACGTCTACCTCATGAGCGGACAGGATTCGGTTCTGGAACGCCTGCAACGGGAGTATCCGGAGATTCCACGCTGTTGCGGAGCGGGAGACGGAAGATGGGAGATCGTGGACCGTGCCATCCGCTACGGTTGCCAAAAGGTCCAGCTTTATAAACCCTATTTCAATGAGGAAATGATCCAAAAAGCCCACGACCGCGGGATCGTCTGTAACGTATTTTGGTCGGATGACCCCGCCGAAACCGAACGCTTCTTGGATATGGGCATCGATACCATCCTGACCAATGACTATCACCGCATCGCCCAAGTGGTGGCAAAACGGAAAAAGTATGTTTTGTATGAAAGGATGCGGTTGTTTTTTTGAGGGACTTTCTTGAAAGAAAGGCCCTCAAACTCCCAAAGAACTTCACACAAATAGATTTTTGCTTTCGATCCATTGAATCGCAAAACCGCTTCGCCTTCTTCTAAGGGAGAAACCCATCGGACACCTCACGGTACCGATGGGTTTCTTTTTGATTGAAAAACAAAGCAAAAATCTGTTTCTTTCACACTCTCTTGTGAATGTTCGCACCTCACGGAAGCCGTCTCCAGTGGGAGAAGGGGGACCGCGATAGCGGTGGATG
>JAFTMU010000126.1 GCA_017452215.1 Clostridia bacterium | reverse complement strand
GGAAACGGTCTGCCCTGGGACCTGGACCGTGCGTGGGGCGGCGTGAAGATCCTACCCCCTTACCAGGGGAAGAAGGGCGCGGACTGGTACAAGGGAACCGCCAATGCCATTTATCAGAATCTGGAATTTATCGACCGGTATGATCCCGATTATGTGTTGATCCTGTCCGGTGACCATATTTATAAGATGGATTATTCCAAGATGCTGGACTATCACAAGAAGATGGGCGCGGATTGCACCATCGCTGTCATTGACGTGCCTCTGAAGGAGGCAAGCCGCTTCGGTATCATGAGCGCGGACGACGAGGGAAGAATCTTCAAGTTTGCCGAAAAGCCGAAGAATCCCGACAGCACCAAGGCGTCCATGGGAATCTATATCTTCTCCAAGGAGGTTCTGTTCCGGTATCTGAAGGCGGATGCCGCAAATCCGGACAGCTCCAATGACTTCGGTAAAAATATCATTCCCGCTATGTTAGGTGAGGGCGAAAAGCTGTATGCCTACCCCTTCAGCGGATATTGGAAGGACGTGGGAACCATCTCGTCTCTGTGGGAGGCGAATATGGATCTGTTGGGTGATAATCCCGTATTCTCCCTTTTGGACGAGACATGGCGCATTTACAGCCGCCACACCGCACAGCCGCCCCAATATATCAGCGCTGACGCCGTGGTGGAAAACACCTCTGTCACCGCAGGCTGCGGCATTTACGGAACCGTTAAAAACAGCGTTCTGGGCGCAGGTGTCCACGTGGGCAAGGGTGCCGTGGTAGAGGATAGCGTTCTGATGAACGGCGTGACCATAGAGGACGGCGCCGTGGTACGCTATTCCATTCTGGACGAAAACGTCACGGTAGGAAAGGACTCCACCGTAGGCGAGGACCGTGCCACCGCCGAGGGCATCGCAGTCGTGGGAGCAGGCATCTCTGTTCCCGCAAAAAAGGCGATCCCCGCAGGCGCAATGATCTCGGAGATATGAAAAGGAGGGATATGACATGACTGCAGCAGGATTGATTTTTTCCAACATACATGACCAAGGCATTCCCGAAATGACTCGCAAGCGCACCATGGCAAGCATTCCCTTCGGATGCCGCTACCGTCCGATCGACTTTGCGCTCTCCAACATGGTCAATTCCGAAATCACCAACGTGGGCGTGATCACCCACTACAACTACCAATCTCTGATGGACCACATCGGCAACGGTAAGGATTGGGATCTGGCACGCCGTTCGGGCGGTATCAAGATCCTGCCTCCCTACGTAGCCGCTTACGAAAACAGCGCCGCAGGCAAGCTCTACGAAAACCGTCTGGAAGCAATGATGGGCTCTGCCAACTTCATCAACCGCTGCGGAGCGGATTATCTGGTGCTCTCGGATTGCGACGTGATCATGAACATTGATCTTGGCGCCGTGATCAGGGATCACATTCAGTCGGGCGCATATATCACCATCGTAACAAAAAAGGTCAACGTCAAGAATTGCCCGTTCGGCAAGAACACAAACACCTTGACGGTAGACGGCGAGGGCAGAGTCACCGACGTTGCCTATTCCTTGCCCGAGAGGGAAAGCGCCTACGTCAACACCAACGTCATGGTCATCAGCCGTGCAGATCTGCAAAGCGTGGTGTCCGATTCCATCGCACACGGATATAAGAGCTTTTCCAAGGATATTATCGCAAGACAATTGAAAAAGAAGCTGATCCGTGCGTATTGCTTCGACGGCTTCTGCGCTTGCATCTCCTCCCTGGAAAACTATTTCAGCACCTCCATGATGCTGCTTCAGGAGAATGTCCGCAAGGATCTGTTCTCCTGCCCCGAGCGCAAGATCTTCACCAAGATCCGCAACAGCGCTCCCACCAAATACGATAGCAATGCTAAGGTCTCCAACTGCATGATCGCCGATGGCTGCACCATCGAGGGAGAGGTAGAAAATTCTATCATCTTCCGTGGCGTTCACTTAGGGAAGGGCACCGTGGTCAAGAACAGTATCCTCTTGCAGGATACCTACGTTGGCGCTAACGTCACCCTCAACTGCGTCATCACCGATAAGAACGTGGTCATCAAGGACGGCAGAACCCTCTCCGGCTATGACACCATGCCCTTCTTCATCGGCAAAGGCGTGATGGTGTAAAAGTTAGTAAGAGTTAAGTAGAAAGAATGCGGGGAAGAAACTTTTCACGAAAAGTTTTCTCCCCCGCAAGCTCCTATCAAAAAAAGAAAGGAACCACACATGAAAAAACTGTTATTGGTCGGTGCCGAGGCAATGCCGTTTGCGGCGACCGGAGGACTTGGCGACGTGATGGGCTCGCTTCCTGCGGCGCTGGCGGCGACGGGCGAGGCAGACGTACGGGTAGTGCTTCCTCTGTACGGCGCCGTCAAGGAGGAATGGCGTCGGCAGATGAAGGAGGAGGACATCTTCTACGTCAACCTGTCCTGGCGTCAGCAATACTGCGGCGTATACAGCCTTATCAAGGACGGCGTGACCTACTATTTCATCGATAACGAATACTATTTCAAGCGCCCCGCACTGTACGGCTTTTTCGACGACGGCGAGAGATACGCCTTTTTCTGCATGGCGGTCATGGAGTTGATCCGCCACACAGGCTTTTATCCCGACGTTCTCCACGCTCACGATTGGCAGTCGGCGCTGACGGTAGTCTATTTGAACTGTATCTACCGCACCCTCCCGGGCTTTGGCGATATCCGCACGGTATTCACCATTCACAACATCGAATACCAGGGCAAATACGATTTTTCCATCATGGGAGACGTATTCGCATTGGGCGAGAATGAGCACTCCCTCATGGAGCATAGCGGCTGCATCAATTTGATGAAGGCGGCAGTGGAATGCGCCGATCTGGTCACCACGGTCAGCCCCCGCTACGCCCAGGAGATCCGCACCCCCGAATACGCCCACGGGCTTGAAGCGTGCCTCAATCAAAACGCCCATAAGCTGCGAGGGATCCTCAACGGCATCGATTACGAATACTATAATCCCGAGCAGGACGAGGCAATTTTCGCTCCCTTCACCCCCACCCGCATGGCGGGAAAGGGAAAGAACAAGACCGCAATGCAGAGGGAGGCAGGACTTCCCGAGAGGGAGGATGTGCCCCTGTTGTCCATCATTTCTCGCTTGGCATCCCACAAGGGCTTGGACATCGTATCCGAGTGCATTTACAGCCTGGTGGCACAAAACGACGTACAGCTCATTATTTTGGGCAAGGGAGAGGCAAAATACGAGCAGCTCTTTACCGATCTGCAAGCCTCCTTCCCCGATAAGGTACGGGCAATGATCACCTATGACCGTGATCTTTCCAAGCGCATCTATGCGGCAACGGACATTTTCCTGATGCCCTCCAAGAGCGAGCCCTGCGGACTTTCCCAGATGATCGCATCCCGTTACGGCGCCATTCCCGTGGTACGTGAGACGGGCGGGCTTTACGATTCCATCAAGCCCTTCTGGCAGGATGGAGACGTGATCCACGGCAACGGCTTCACCTTTGCCAACTATTCGGCATACGAATTAAAGGACCGCACCGAGGCGGCGATCGAGCTTTGGAACAACACTCCCTTGCGAAAAAAATTCGTCCGTCAGATCATGCAAACCGATTTTTCCTGGAGCATCTCCGCCGAAAAATACATGGAGATGTACGGAGAACTTTAAAAAAGAAAGAATTTTGCTTGCCACGCAAGCAGTATATTAGTACAATACCCAACGGAGGCTTAATAAGTTATGAATTACAATCCCAACAGTACAGAGGTCAAGGAATTACTCGAAAGCATTTTACAACGCCATTTCGGGTGTACGGCAAAGGAAGCGTCCCGAGACCAGATGTATAAAGCGGCAGCGATCACGGTAAAGAACATTTTGAGCGAAAAACGCTCCGCTTACAAAAATAAGGTCAACAAGGCAGGGGCCAAGCGCATTTACTATATGTGCATGGAATTTCTTCTTGGACGCTCGCTCAAAACCAACCTCTGCAACTTAGGGCTTGCAGATGCATACGAAAAAGCCCTTTCCAAGCTGGGCTTCAAATTGGAGGATCTCTACGAATGCGAGCCCGACGCAGGTCTTGGAAACGGCGGTCTGGGTCGTCTTGCCGCCTGCTTCATGGATTCGCTTTCCTCCCTGGATTATCCCGCCACAGGCTTTTCCATCTGCTACGAGTACGGACTTTTCAAGCAGATGATCGTGGACGGCATTCAGGTGGAGACTCCCGACATCTGGCTCCCTGGCGGCGAGGTCTGGCTGGTGCCCCGCACCGACCGCACCTACAAGGTGCGCTTTGGCGGCAGAGTCAAGGAAAATTGGAAGAGCGACGGACACTGCGAGATCCTTTACGAGGATTGCGAGGAGATGGAGGCTGTTCCTTACGATATTATGATAACGGGTGCAGACAGCTCCGCCGTGAGCCAATTGCGCCTGTGGCGTGCAAGAAACACCCAAAAGTTCGATATGCGCCTCTTTACCCAAGGACAGTACACCAAGGCATTGGAGGAGAACACCAACGCAGAGATCATCTCCAAGGTGCTCTATCCCTCCGATAACCACACCGAGGGCAAGCTCTTGCGCCTGTCACAGCAGTATTTCCTTGTTTCCGCCTCTATTCAAAGCATCATCCGTGACCACATGGCAGTCTACGGAACCCTGGATAACCTGCCCGATAAGGTGGCGATCCACATCAACGATACCCACCCCGCCCTGTGTATTCCCGAATTGATGCGCATTCTGGTGGACGATTATTTCTTCTCCTGGGAAAAGGCGTGGAGCATCGTCACCCGCACCGTTTCCTACACCAACCACACCGTTATGCCCGAGGCGCTGGAGACCTGGAACGAGGATCTGTTCCGCCTCAAGCTCCCCCGCATCTATATGATCGTCAAGGAGATCAACGAGCGCTTCTGTCGGGATGCCTGGAAGGCGTTCCCCGGCAACTGGGGGCGCATCTCCCACATGAGCGTCATCGGCTACGGACAGGTGCGTATGGCAAATCTGTCTGTCATCGGCTCTCACTCCATCAACGGCGTCTCCGAATTGCATTCCAGCATTTTGAAGGATTCCACCTTCAAGGATTTCTACCGCATCTATCCCGAGCGCTTCGATAACGTCACCAACGGTATCGCTCACCGCCGCTGGCTCTGCTACTCCAACCCCAAGCTTGCGTCCCTTCTGGACGAGTGCATCGGTAACGGCTACCGCCATCGCCCCGAGGAGCTTGCCAATTTTGCAAAGTTTGCCGACGATGAATCTGTCAAGGAAAAGCTCAGAGCCATCAAGCATGAAAACAAGATCCGTTTTTCTAACCTTGTCCACCAAAAAACAGGCAAGCTGATCGATACTCACTCGGTGTTCGACGTACAGATC
>JAFTMU010000125.1 GCA_017452215.1 Clostridia bacterium | reverse complement strand
CGCCGCCGAGAAGCTGACCCGTAAGGAGATCGATAAGCTCACCGAGCACGCAAAGGGCATCGGTGCCAAGGGCTTGGCGTACGTCCGTTGGGTGGACGAGGCGCCCGCTTGCTCCTTCTCCAAATTCCTCACCCCCGAGGAGCTGGACGCTATTTTGCGTGCAGGAGAGATGGAAAAGGGCGACGTAATGCTCATCGTGGCAGATAAGAACAAGGTCACGCTTCCCACCCTGGGCGCTTTGCGCAACATCCTTGGCAAAAAGCTGGATCTGATCCCCGAGGGCAAGTTTAACTTCCTCTGGGTGGTGGAGTTCCCTTTCTTCGAATGGAACGAGGAGACCGAGCACTGGGATGCAATGCACCATCCCTTCACCATGCCTCTGTCCGAGTGCCTGGAATATTTGGAGAGCGATCCCGGCAGCGTCAGAGCCGAGTGCTACGATATGGTGCTCAACGGCACCGAGCTGCTCTCCGGCTCCATTCGTATCACCGATTGGCAGCTGCAGGAAAGAATGTTCAAGGTCTTGGGTCTTACCCCCGAGGATATCGAAAAGAAATTCGGCTTCCTTGTGGATGCATATAAGTACGGAGCCCCCCCTCACGGCGGCTCCGGTATGGGACTTGACCGCCTTGCCATGGTCATGACCGAGGTGGATTCTCTCCGTGACGTGGTAGCGTTCCCCAAGGTACAAAACGCAAGTGAATTGATGTCGCAATGCCCCACACCCGTGTCTGATGCAGACCTTGCGGTGCTTGGCATTGAAGTAACAAAAGAGTAAGATAAGCAAAGAATACGGGGACAAACTTTTCAAAGCTTGTCCCCCCAAGTCTTGATGCTCTTGGAAAGGAGAAAGGGCAGGGAGGTCCCTCCCAACCCGGGAAAGCTACATATGCCCGAGCTATTGTCCCCTGCGGGGAATTTTGAAAAAATGCAGGCGGCGCTTCTGTACGGAGCGGACGCCGTATATCTGGCGGGAAAGATGTTTGGTATGCGCTCGGCGGCGGATAATTTCACCGTTGAGGAATTGTACCGTGCGGCAGAGTATGTCCACGAGCGTGGCAAGAAGATCTATCTGACCGTCAACACCATGCCCCACGTCAACGAGTATCCTCTTTTGCGCAAATTTTTAGAGGATATCAGGGGAGCGGGGATCGACGCTCTGATCGTGGGAGATATGGGGGTGCTTGCAACGGTCAAGGAGCTCCTTCCCGATATGGAGATCCACGTCTCAACACAAGCAAGCATCGTCAGCCCCGCTTCGGCAAAGGCGTGGGCGGCGCTGGGCGCCAAGAGATTGGTGCTGGCACGGGAACTGACCCTCTCTGAGATCAAGGAGATCCGTGCAGCCCTTCCCGACGAGATTGAGCTGGAAGCCTTTATTCACGGCTCCATGTGCGTCTCTTACAGTGGCAGATGCCTGCTGGCCAACGCCTTCAACGGTCGTGACGGCAACCGAGGCACCTGCTCCCAGCCCTGCCGTTGGAACTACTCCCTGGTGGAGGAAAAGCGTTTGGATACGCCCTTTCCCATCGAGCAGCAGGAGAACGTGGGTACGTTTATCCTGTCCTCCAAGGATATGTGCATGATCGAGCATATTCCCGAATTGATGGAGAGCGGTATTGCCTCCTTCAAGATCGAGGGAAGAATGAAGAGCGCTTATTACACCGCCGTGGTGACCAATGCCTACCGCATGGCAATGGACGCTTACCAAAGCGATCCTGCATCCTATGCCTTTGATCCTCGCTGGTTAGAGGAATTGGAGAGCGTTTCCCACAGGGAATACGGCACGGGTTTTTATTTCGACGATCCTATGCAGACTCCCCAATTGGTCAGCGCCTGCGGGTATCTGCGTGAGAAAGCATATTTTTCCACCGCCATCGAATATGATGAGGACGAGGCAAGGGCATTGACGGAGCGGGGCGTGCCCATGGAAAATGAGCACGGCAAGCTTTACCGCTTCATTCAGCGTAACAAGGTCTCCCTTGGCGAGGGAGCGGAGCTGATCTCTCCCGGTAAGATCGGACGTGGACTTTCCGTATGCGAGCTGTACGGACAGGACGGAGATACCTTGGAATCCACCCCACACCCCTCTATGATCTATTGGTGCCGTGTGCCCTTCGAGGTAAGAGAAGGCGATATTCTCCGTGCCGCCTCGGGCAAGGGCTTGGAAAAGCGGGCGAAGGATCGCTTGAAGGGTGACTGTTAACCACACATTGCAGAATTGAAAGAAAGGAACGGCTATGCTTTTCTTTGAAATTTTAAAATCCATCCTCTACGGTATCGTGGAGGGAATCACCGAGTGGCTTCCCATCAGCTCTACGGGACACCTGATCCTGGTAGAGGATTGGCTGCCCTTCGCATTTTCCAAGGATCCCGAGTTCCTCTCCGAATTTTGGGAGATGTTCCAAGTGGTCATTCAGTTAGGTGCCATTCTCGCTGTGGTGGTGCTGTTTTGGCAAAAACTCTGGCCCTTTTCCTCCCGTAAGACAGGGGAGGAAAAGCGAGGAACGTGGGTGCTTTGGAGCAAGGTGATCGTGGCGAGCCTTCCCGCCGCCTTTGCAGGTATCGTTCTGGATAAGTTGTTAGAGGTAGTCAGCGGAAAGGATATCGACGGTTGGCTTTATAACTCCATCGTGGTCGCCGTTGCTTTGATCGTCTACGGTGTTGCCTTTATTTTCATCGAGAAACGAAACAGGAGCAGGGAGGCAAAAATCTCCTCCATCGAGCAGCTTACTTATAAGAACGCTCTCCTGATCGGCGCATTCCAAGCGCTTTCCATCGTTCCGGGCACGTCCCGCTCGGGCTCTACTATTTTGGGCTCTATGCTCATAGGAATCTCCCGTACCGCCGCTGCCGAGTTCTCCTTTTTCATGGCGATCCCCGTCATGCTGGGAGCCAGCGGTATCAAGGCGCTGGGCTTTGTTTCTTGGGTCATGGAGCATAGCGTCACCGTTCCCGTGGAGGCATGGCTGACCCTTTTCATCGGCTGCCTGGTTTCTTTCTTGGTCTCCATGGCGGCGATCCGCTTCCTTATGGATTTCGTCAAAAAGCATAGCTTTGCTCCCTTTGGCGTGTACCGCATCGTTCTCGGTGTCATCGTTCTCCTTCTGTTTTTGGTGAGATGATATGAAGGAACGGTTACAGATCCCGTATCCCGTCATCGTGGAGGGAAGATACGATAAGCTGCGCTTGGAGCAGGTGATCGACGCTACCATTCTGTCCACCGACGGCTTTGGCGTCTTCAATAATAAAGAAAAAACGGCAATGCTTCGCCTCCTTGCGCAAAAAACGCCTCTGATCGTCCTGACCGATAGCGACGGAGCAGGCAAATTGATCCGCTCCCACATCACGTCAGCGATCCCTCCCGAGCGCTTGATCCACCTTTACGTTCCCCGTATACAGGGGGTAGAGAAGCGCAAGAGCGCTCCCTCCGCCGAGGGCGTCCTTGGAGTGGAGGGCATGGAGAACGGGCTGCTTTGGGAGCTGTTCGCTCCGTATAGCGACGCTGATGCCGTACAAAAAAGAAAAGAGAACCCCCTCTCCAAGACTGATCTTTATATAGACGGACTTACGGGTGGAGAGGGCAGTCGGGAGAGACGGGACGCATTGGCGATTTCCCTGGGACTCCCCACGGGCATGACCCCAAACGCCCTTTTGGCAGCGCTGCGAGTGATATGCACTTATGAGGAATACTGCCAAGCGGTAAATCGAAAGCAATAAGAAGAAAAAGGAGAGAATCCGGTGCAGATGCACGTTGGATTCTCTCCTTTTATCTTTTTTAATGCTTGATTTTTTCCAAATAAGCGCCATAAGCGCTTTCCGCAATTCCAACACGCTTGATCCTGCGGGAGAAATTCTTGGGGAATTCCTCGGTTCGGATCACGTAGGTAACGATGCGCTTGTAGGACTGCACGGCGCCGTTGACCTCTGCGATGGCCTTCTTTAACTCCAGATCCAGTTGACTTTCGGCAAAGTTTTGACCGTAGGTCTCCTTTGCTTTTTGGTAATCGGGGTAGATGACGGCAACCACGTCATAGTCCTTTTTCTTTTCGTTGGGGTAGCCCACCACTACGGCTTCCTTAACGTAAGCGTTTTTGGTCAGCAGCTCCTCCAGCTCCTCGGGAAAGATGCTCTTTCCACCCGAGACGGTAATAGCGTTTTTCTTGCGCCCCGTGATAAACAAGAACCCGTTTTCATCCAGATATCCCAGGTCTCCGGTATAAAACCAACCGCCACGGAGGACCTTTGCGGTCAATTCGGGCATCTTGTAGTAGCCCAGCATCACGTTCTCTCCCTTGTAGCGGATCTCGCCCGTGCCGTCGTTTTGCACGTCGTAAATGTCCAACAGGGCGTTGGGAGAGGCCATGCCGGCAGAGGCGTCGTTAAAGAAGGAATCTCTGTTCAAGGCAGCGATCGGAGCGCACTCGGTGAGTCCGTAGCCCTGGTAAGCCTTAATGCCAAAGTCTCGCAGTCCGCTGAGCACGTCGGGATCAATGGGAGCGCCCACCGAGAGCATCAGACGAAGCTTCGAACCAAAGTTTTCATGTATGCGGGCAAATGCCTTTTTCTTCGCAGCGGTGCGCATTTTTTCTCCGGGAAGGGCATTGGTCATTTTCACCGCAGAGAGCACCTTTTTTTCCAGACCTTGCTTGCGAATTGTTTTCCAAACGTTGCGGTACATGGTCTCGATCAGCAAGGGAACGCACAGCATTACCGTGGGCTGTACCTCTCTGAGGTTGCGTGTAAAGTACCGCAGTCCCTCCGAGAAGGAGACCGTGCAGCCTCTGTAAAGAGGGGCAAGAAATCCGCAAACACACTCGTAAGCGTGGTGCAGAGGGAGCACAGAGAGGAAGTGATCCTCCTCACCGAGGTAGAGCATCTGACACATTTCGGACAGATTAAAGCAAATATTCCGATGGGAGAGCATCACGCCCTTGATCACACCTGCGGTGCCGGAGGTAAAGATCAGCATGCTCATGGCATTGGCATCGACCTGGGCATCCAAATAGGTGCGGTCACCTGCGATAATGCGATCGTTTCCACGCTTGATCCAATCAGCAAGCTGGTCAAAGCAGATCCGATCCACGTCGTCGGCAACGCCAGAAAATTTTTCAAGAGCAGAGGCAGAACCAATGATCAGAGCAGGCTCACAGGTATTGACGATGTGCGCCATTTCCTCCGAGGAAATGTCCTTATCCACGGGAACGATTACGCCCACGCCCGAGATCACAGCCATGTATGCCGTCACCCAAGCATAGGAATTTTCTCCTGTAACGATGATGTTCTTTCCTACGTATCCACCGGCGCAAAGCTCGGTTCCCAAGGCGTCAACGTCGGCAGCGTAACGGTGAAAGCTGTATTCACGCCAAGCGCCGTCCACTTTTTCCCTGATGAGCGTTTTGTCACCGTATTTTTCGGCAGCAGTCAGATAGAGCTGCTTCAAATGATCAAATTTTTCGGTTGGATAATTCTTGTAACCCTTCATAAAAACCGCCTTTCGGTCTGATTTTTCTTGTTTGCGGTTTTCAAAACCGCATCTTCGAGAATAGTATACCACATTTATAACGGGATTGCAATATATTTATGCAAAAAAATCCAAAAAAATCACGGGGAAAGAGTTAACAACGGTCAATGGTGATCACGGCAAAGTAGGAGGGGTCCATGGCGGCGATCTTGTTTTCGGCGGCTTCCCGCAGCTCCTTGTCCGAGAGCTTGACCTCAAACGGAGCGCAGATGTCGAAAATCAGATTGGTATGCGTTTTTCCCTCCACAAACCGGAAGTCATGGATCTGCAACGAGGGATGGATCTTTTTCATCGATTCCAACACAGTTTCCTTTAACACACGCACCCGAGCGTCGTCTGTCACAATGGGATCCATGTGAATGGTTGCCTCGATATGGCAGTCCTTACGCAGCTCCCGCTCGATATTGTCGATCATATCGTGGGTCTCAAAAATATTCTTTTTGCCGTCTACCTCAATGTGCAAGGCGGCAATGATGTGCCCGGGTCCGTAGTTGTGCACCACCATGTCGTGAATGCCCAGCGCCTCGGGATATTTTGCCACGGTATCCTCGATCTGTTTGACGATCTCGTGGGAGGGCGCCTCGCCAAGGATCGAATTTTTTGCATCGTTGAGGATCCGCACACCTGCGAATAGGATCAGAGCGGCAACGATCACACCCATGTAAGCGTCAAGATTGACGGTCACAGAGGGAAACAGGAGCAGCACCAGCACGGTGATCAGCACCGCAGAGGTGGAAACAGCATCCGAAAAGCTGTCCGCAGCGGTGGCACGCATCACGGGAGAGTCGATCCGTTTGCCGATCTTGCGGTTGAACAGTCCCAGCCAAAGCTTGATCAGGACAGAAAGAACAAGCACGATCACAGCGGCAGTGCTTTTTTCGGGAAGCTCGGGAGAAAAGATCTTCGTAACGGATTCCTTCAACAGCTCAAAGCCGATCAGCAGAACCAAAAAGGAGACGATCATCGAGGCGACGTATTCGATCCGTGCGTGTCCGAAGGGATGCTCACGGTCGGCGGGACGGGCGCTGATGCGGAAGGAGATCAGGGAGATGATCTGCGATCCTGCGTCCGAAAAATTGTTTACGGAATCACCGATAATGGCAATGGAGCCCGAAAGGAATCCCACCAAAAATTTTGCCCCAAAGAGCAATAGATTGACAATGATCCCCGTAACGCTCACCATGGTGCCGTAGGCACGGCGAACGTGAACGTCGGTGACGTTACGGTGATTTTTAACAAACAGTTTCGATAAAAGCTCGGTCACGGTAATTACTCCTT